>JBFHIN010000254.1:0-3614 GCA_041596415.1 Crocinitomicaceae bacterium
ACCTGAGATTATCCTATAAGATCATCGCTTTTATAGACGACAATAAAAAGTTGAACGGGACGCGTTTAGAAGGAGTAAGTATCTATCATTCTTCGAAATTGGAAAATTTAATTAAAGATGAAGGCGTAACATTATTGATCATAGCTATTCAGAAACCGGACGAGGATAAAAGAAAACTAGTGGTTGAAATTGGTTTAAAAAATAATATCAAGATCCAGAAAGTTCCGAGTCCCCGTAGTTGGATCAACGGTGAGTTTTCTACCAAACAAATTGGAAAGATCAATATCGAGGATCTTTTGGGAAGAAATCCTATTGTGCTCGACGAGAAGAAAATTGCCGAGGATCTTAATGGAAATGTCGTTTTAGTTACAGGTGCTGCAGGCTCCATTGGTAGTGGATTAGTTCAACAAATTGCGCAATACGAACCTGAAAAAATCATACTTCTCGATCAAGCAGAATCGCCTTTGTATGATCTTCAAAATGAATTATATACGACATATCCAAATTTGAATTTTGAGGTTGTAATTGGTGACATAAGAAGTTACGAACGCATGGAACGTATGTTCAGCCATTTTAGACCGGATTACGTATATCACGCAGCTGCGTACAAACACGTCCCATTAATGGAGAATAATCCTTCTGAAGCAGTGTTAACGAATGTCAAAGGAAGTAGGAATTTGGTAGATTTAGCGAGGAAATACAAGGTTAAGAAGTTTGTGATGATCTCAACTGATAAAGCAGTCAATCCAACGAACGTTATGGGCGCATCCAAACGAATTGCCGAGATCTATGCCCAAGCAGCGAATGAAACCTCCGAGACAAAATTTATAACAACGCGTTTCGGTAATGTTTTGGGGTCTAATGGATCTGTCATCCCGTTGTTTCAACGCCAAATTGAGAGTGGTGGACCTGTGACAGTAACGGATGAACGCATTACCAGGTATTTTATGACAATTCCTGAAGCATGTCAGCTTGTGCTCGAAGCGGGAACAATGGGAGAAGGAGGTGAGATATTTGTTTTTGACATGGGTGAATCTGTGAAGATCATTGATCTAGCTAAAAAAATGATACAGTTAAGTGGCTTAGAGGTTGGAAAGGATATTGAGATCAAAGTTACCGGATTACGTCCTGGTGAGAAACTCTATGAAGAACTGCTAGCCGCAGAGGAAAATACATTACCAACACATCATCCTCAAATTTTAAAAGCTAAAGTCCGAGTGGAAGGTGAGGAACAAATGGAAAAAATTGATACTTTAATTAAACTTTTTGAATCTCAGAACAACGAAGACATGGTGAGGAAGATGAAGGAAATTGTTCCCGAGTACATCAGTCAGAATTCGGATTTTGAAAAATTGGACCTAAAAAAATGAAACCGGTAAATATTCAAGTAAGATTTGCTGATCTTGATATCTTGGGACACGTGAACAACACCGTGTACTTTAGTTATTTGGAAACAACCCGCGTACATTATTTTAGAGAACTGTTGGGTCGTGACTGGGATTGGAGAAAATTTGGCATTGTATTGGTGAAAAATGAGATGGAGTATAAGAAATCTGTACTTCTAACACATGATCCGGTCATTTATATGTATGCGACTCATATTGGGGAAAAGAGCTTTGTTTTAGAATATCATTTGTATGTGAATGATGAAATTTATGGGATAGGGCACTCTACACAGGTGAGTTTTGATGCTTCTACGCAAAAAACAATACCTATTCCTCATGAAATGAGAAAAGCATTAGAGTCAATTAAGAAGGATCAAAATTAAAAGAAATTGAATATGAAAGGGATAATAACAATTGTTACGACTTTGTTTTTCTCGGGAATGGTAATAGCTCAAATTCCTGAGATCAAAAAGAAGAACTGTTACGATAAGGCTGATCAACGTAAAGGTCAAAAATTTGCGGAATGGGAATGCGGTAAAATTCCTGGAATTGTTGATTGCAACGAGAAATTAACCTATGATGAAAGTACAAAAACCATACTGTCAGGAAAATTTGGTTCACCTTTCACAGGGACGTGTGAAACGTGTCATATGAACGGTTTACTTGAAAGAAGAATCACTTTTGTGAACGGCAAAGAGAATGGCATCGATACTACGTATTACCGTTCAGGGTGTCCACAAGTAGTGCGCAATCACATACAAGGTATGGAATCCGGGCAATGGTTTTATTATTATGACAGCACTAACCGTGTCGCTTGGGAGATGAATTATAATCTTGGCCAAAAACACGGAAGACAGTTATATTTAACTAAGGATGGAGACACAACAAGATTAGAACATTATCGAAATGGAGTTTTACATGGCGTGAAAAAATCTTATTATCCAAAAAGTAGATTAGAAAAAGAAGTGTATTACGTAGAAGGACTAATGGAGGGGCCTTTTAAAGCATATAATTTAAAAGGTCAATTAATTGAAGATTTGAATTACAAGCAAGGAAAGAAAAATGGAGAATTGAAGTACTATTATGACGACGGTACTTTGTTGTCCGTAGAACACTGGAATATGCAGGTAAAGGAAGGTGAATTCAAGACTTTCTACTACGACGGTAAAATACAATCTTCTGAAAATTATAAAAAAGGCCTTCCTGAAGGTTGGTTTGAAGAACGATATCCTGATGAAAAGGTGAAAAGATCGGCCTTGTATAAGAAAGGGGTACTGATTGAGGAACATAAATTTGATGAGCACGGAAATGAAACGTATACTTTTGGTGCTCAACCCAATTCTGGTAAAGAAGACGATACCGTTCCAGGATCAGGGAAAAAGAAGAAAAAGAAAAAGAAGAAGCGAAAGTCGGAAAATAAGGATGGTGGAACTATAAAAGTACAATAAATTGAAAATTGCCATTATTGGGGGAGGAGCTGCAGGATTTTTTGCAGCTCTTTCAGCAAAGGAACATTTTCCTAAGGCTGAAGTTGTCATTCTCGAAAAAACGACAAAGCTATTAGCCAAGGTTAAAGTCTCGGGAGGTGGTCGATGTAATGTCACGAACGCATGTGACGGAAACAAACTGCTTTCTACATTCTATCCCAGAGGAGAACACTTTTTACGCAAAGCCTTCGAACAGTTCAATAATCAGGATATGATGCGTTGGTTAGAGGAACGTAATGTGGCCTTAAAAATTTATCCTGATAATTGTGTTTTTCCCAGATCAAATGATTCACAATCCATTATCGATTGTTTCTTGTCCAATGCGCTGAAGACAGGGATTGAGATCAAAACCCAGTTCAATGTTGATAAGATAATTCGAGTCAATGAGCTTTTTCATATAAGTTCTTTAAATGGACAGTATTTGGCAGATAGAGTAGTTATTACTATTGGTGGTCAACCAAAAATTAAGGGCTTCGATGTTCTTCTTAATTTAGGAGTTACTATAGTTCCACCTGTGCCATCACTTTTTACGTTCAATATGCCCGATGATCCAATTCGTGAGTTAATGGGTAATGTCGTTGAAAATGTTCAGGTTAAGGTGGAAGGAACCAAATTGCTGGGTAAGGGGCCTTTGTTAGTTACCCATTGGGGAATGAGTGGACCCGCTATTTTACAGTTATCGGCATGGGGAGCACGAATTCTTGAAGAAAGAAATTATAATTTTTCAATCCTAGTAAATTGG
>JBFHIN010000255.1:0-3535 GCA_041596415.1 Crocinitomicaceae bacterium
CCACATAACCACTAACGCAGATTAATTTTTTGGTTTCAGGCTGGATGAAATGAAAAGCCCAGAATGCTCCGCCCGTGCTGTGAACCGGCCTACCTTTAAACATGAACATACCACGCATTTCATAGCCCTGAATTTTTCCGTTATCACTTTTCATGACATTTCCCTCCGGGTACACCAATTTGGTATATTGTGTACCCATATATAAGCCTTCGGTCTCATGAGGTACGTTATACCTTAACATGGTATCTCTTGCTTTCAATAGTTTGTCGAATTCAAATTGTGTCGAATCCGTATAATCATACTGATAGATCATAATTCCTGAAAAAATCGTACCTGCATCCTGCGTACCTGTACCGACAAATTCAATCGGTCGTGAGGCACTTGGGAACTCTATACGGAAGAAGTTTTTGCGCTTTGTAACAATTCTAGCACCATCAGGCAATGCAATGTCGATTTTAAAATTTTCATTGATCTCTTTTTGAACGCGCGGATTCTTTTCGGATTTAAAGCTCTTTAATATGCGCTTCCACTCCATATAATCAAATTCGGAATGCACGGCTTTTAGTCCGTATTTACACGCATTCATCACTTGATTATAATCTTTCCCTACAATATCTACTACCAATTGATCGTATGCCCAGACATCCAAGCGTTTATTGATCTCTGCTTGTTCACCTTTAAAGCTTGGATCTATCTTGATAAAAAGCGTATTTCTAAAACGCTTCACACCTTGATCAAATTGTTCCGGTGCTTTATGAATAAGCTCAAAAGTCGCAACATCAGGAAAATAGGGCATTATAAACTGTGTTAGGCCCGTATCTAGATAATTTTTTATTTCAGATTCCCAGATCGATCTGTCACAAACAACCAGGATCTCTCCAACTTTACCAGTTACATATAATCCAGAAGAGGAGAACTTTTTTGTTTTTACTTCACACCCACTGTTGAACAAGAGGGTAGCAGCAATTACCGATAAAAAAATAAATTTTTTCATTCTTGACTTTTTTCATTCCCTACAAAAATCAGGCAATTATTTCACCCTAAGACGTTGGCCGGGTTGGATGCGATTTATATTTACACCTGGGTTAAGGCGTGATAGTTGTGATTGACTAAGTCCGTGACGAGAGGCAATTTTCCCGAAAGTATCACCTGAGCGCACCGTGTAATATTTTTTTGCTGTTGCCGGTGCTGTTTCTTGAGGTTGCGTAGTGGTCGTTGAAACACCTTTTAACTTTAGTCGTTGACCTGAATAAATATTAGTGGTTTGCAGAGCGTTCCACTCCATAATCTGCTCAACAGTTACACTGTACTTTGTAGCGATTTGATTCATTGTCTCACCGGGTTTCACTTTGTGATAACTAACATTATCCTCTTCACCATCTGACGTTGAATCTTCCAATGTATCCGAAACATCAACCTTTACGTTAGCAGTACTTTGATAACTCGTGGAATATAATGACATTTCCATTTTGTAAAGACTATCTTCCATACTCACCAGTAAACCAATCTTCTCGAGTGGACCTGAAATACATTGAGCAGGCTTCGTTTTAGGAATGTAGGTTGACTTATAGATCGGATTCAAGGATTTGATATCCTCCAACGGCCAAGACACTATTTTCTCTATAGACTGCATATGCACACCATTTTTTAGGCACATCGTGTCTAATTGTGCGTTGTGGATATTGGGTTCCAATGGAATGATGTTGTGTTCAGCATGATAGGTCAATAAATAGGCCGCTGCAATAAAATTGGGAACATATCCTTGCGTTTCAGAAGGTAAATATGGGCGTACCTCCCAATAAGTTGTTTTGTTTCCTGATCTGCGTATTGCCTTATTTACGTTGCCAGGGCCCGCGTTGTAGGCTGCAAGAGCCAGGTTCCAATCGCCATAAATTCCGTACAATTGTTTTAAATAACGACAGGCTGCATCTGTAGCTGCAACAGGATCCATTCGTTCATCGATGTAAGAATTTTCTTCTAATCCAAAGTACAAACCAGTACGATACATAAACTGCCATAATCCTAAGGCACCCGCTCTTGACTTTACTTGAGGTCTCAAACCACTTTCGATAACCGCTAAATATTTCAATTCAAGAGGTAAACCATATTCTGAAAGTTTCTCTTCGAACATATCAAAATAAAGAGCTGATCTTCCCAATACCACCTTGGCAAAACCACGTCTGTTTTGAGCAAAGAACTTAATAGTTGAAAGTGTAATTGAATTACAATCCAAATGAAAAGGACTGATCTCGTTCATTTTGTTCAAACGCTGACAATATACCTCGTCCGAGAACTGAGGAACGAAACCACTTTCATAATTAAGCGCTTTTACGATAGAGTCGTATTTCTTGTGTGTAGCATATTCCTTTAGGAATAATTTCAATGATTGTTCAACGGTGTTAATAAATGCATCTTTGTTTAATGTATCGCTTGGACGCACCAAATGGGCTGGCTTTTGTGCAAAACCCGCAAAAGCGATTAAAATAAAGCATATAACACCAATTCTTTTCATTATTTATTTCATTTTGTCCAAAACAGCCGCTATTTTGAACATTTCTTGTTCTTCGTACATTTTACCCATTAGTTGAATCCCAAACGGCATTCCGTTACTGTGTTTACCCAGCGGCAAAGAAATAGCAGGATTTCCAGTAAGGTTAGCATGTACGGTAAAAATATCTTGTAAATACATTTGAATTGGATCTGTCATCGCATCTAATCCAAATGCAGTTGTAGGCGTTGTTGGTAACAACATGGCGTCATAGGTCGACAAGATTTCTTCGGTCTTGTTCTTCAAGACACGCCTTACTTTTTGACCTTTCGTATAATATGCGTCATAATAACCATGTGAAAGCACAAATGTTCCGGCCATGATCCTCCTTTTCACCTCTTCACCAAATCCTTGTGAGCGCGACTTTTTATAGGTTTGTTCAACCCCTACCGCATCAGGACTTCTGTAACCGTAGTGTACACCATCGTAACGTGAAAGATTAGAAGATGCTTCAGCGGTGGTTAAAACGTAATATGTTGGTACCATGTATTCCAAATAAGGAAATGACACTTTTTCCACTTGATGGCCATCAGCAATCAATTGATCTACTAATGCATGCATTCTCCCAGCGATTTCGGGATCAATACCCTCCGTATCGAAACTTTCCTCAATGAGAGCAAACTTGTATTTTTTATCTGAATTTAATGCCGTGTATGAGGGTACCATACTTGTGCTTGCCGTAGCGTCGTACTCATCCTGACCAGACATCACCTCTAATAACAGCGCTGTATCTTCCAATGTATTACCGAATGGCCCTATTTGATCAAATGATGACGCATAAGCCAGTAAACCATGACGGCTAATTCTCCCATAACTTGGCTTAACACCATAAGTCCCTGTGAAGGAAGCTGGTTGACGAATTGAACCACCCGTGTCACTACCCAACGCCGCTGTACATAACCTAGCCGCTACCGCTGCTGCAGATCCTCCGGAAGACCCACCAGGAACTAGGGTTTTATTTAATGGGTTTTTCACTGGCCCGTAGGC
>JBFHIN010000256.1:0-3534 GCA_041596415.1 Crocinitomicaceae bacterium
AGAAAAAGTGACAATATTCCCAACAACACTTCTGTTGGCATTTTATCACTCAAATAAGCTCCCAGGATCACAAAGAGAACGGCGGGGATACCCAGATAGATCAACAGCATTTTATTGATCCCCTTTCTAAACAAGGTGATTTTTGAAATATTACTGAACAGATGAAACAGCGCGGTAATACCGAGTACGGAATAGAAATCAAAAAACATGGAAGCAATTGGCACAAAGAACACAGAGGAGCCGAAGCCCGAAATGGTCCCGATCACCTCAGCCAACAAGGCCAACAATGTAAATATTACTATATCATCCCAAGCCATACCCTGACTTGAAAGATAAGGAATAATTACTTAACCAAGGAGTTGTCTCCGATTGGAATAGCGTCTACAACCGGCGTATTTGTCAGTGCAAGATCCAATACTTCCTTCATACGCGTGACATAGTGAAAGGTCAAACCTGTTAAGTAACTTTCTTTGATCTCTTCAACATCCTTGCGGTTCTTTGCACACAAGATAATTTCCTTTATCCCTGCACGCTTCGCTGCCAGAATCTTTTCTTTGATACCACCAACAGGAAGTACTTCGCCTCGGAGTGTGATCTCACCTGTCATAGCAAGATTCTTTTTCACCCTGCGTTGTGTAAACAAAGAAGCCAACGAAGTTAGCATAGTGATACCAGCACTCGGACCATCTTTCGGCGTTGCACCTTCAGGAACGTGAACATGTACGTTGTATTGGTCAAAAACCTCTTGTTCCAATTCCAGCCAGTTACTGTGTGCCTTTAAATATTCCAAGGCGATCACAGCAGATTCCTTCATCACGTCTCCAAGGTTACCTGTAAGGGTCAATTTTCCTTTTCCTTTCGTTATCGAAGATTCGATAAACAAAATATCACCACCCACGCTTGTCCAAGCTAATCCGGTAACCACACCGGCCACCTCGTTATTTTCGTATTTTGTTCTTCCACGACCAGGCCCTAAGAAAGTGTTTAGGTCTTCAGCCGTAATTTTAGGACTAATCTCTTCATTCATGGCAATTTGTCGCGCTCGATTTCTCACCAGTTTAGCGATCATTTTATCCAAACCACGCACACCGGATTCATTGGTATATTCTTCGATCAATTTTTCCAGGATCTTCTTGTCCACAACAATATCCTTCGCAGTAATACCGTGTTCTTTGATCTGCTTTGGCAACAAGTGTCGTTTAGCGATCTCAATTTTTTCCTCGATCGTATAGCCATTTACTTCAATCACTTCCATTCGATCTCTCAACGGACCCTGGATGGTAGAAAGACTGTTAGCTGTTGCGATGAACATAACACGGGAAAGATCATATTCTGTCTCCACATAATTATCGTAGAACGTACTATTTTGCTCAGGATCCAACACCTCTAACAAGGCTGAGGAAGGATCACCGTGATTGCTTCGTCCCAGTTTATCAATTTCATCCAGCACATAAACGGGATTTGAGATCTCAGCTTTTTTGATGTTCTGAATGATTCTTCCCGGCATAGCGCCAATATATGTTTTACGGTGACCTCTGATCTCCGATTCATCGTGCACACCACCCAAGGACATGCGGATATATTTTCTACCAAGTGCCTCGGCAATGGATTTACCCAAGGAAGTTTTCCCCACCCCCGGAGGTCCATAAAAACAAAGAATCGGCGATTTCATGTTTCCTTTCAACTTAAGGACAGCCAGATATTCCAAAATACGTTCCTTCACTTTTTCCAAACCATAGTGATCTCTTTCAAGGATCTTTTGCGCGCGCTTCAGATCGAGATTATCTTTAGAATAAACGTTCCATGGCAAATCCAACAACAGATCTAAATAGTTGACCTGTACGGTGTATTCAGCACCTTGAGGATTCATGCGTTGCAATTTATCCAATTCCTTGTAGAAAAGTTTGGACACGCGTTCATCCCACTTTTTCTTTGCGGCACGTTCACGCATTTCCTGTATTTCTTGATCCTGTGGATTTCCACCCAACTCATCTTGAATGGTGCGCATCTGCTGATGCAAGAAATATTCACGTTGCTGACGATCGATATCCTTACGCACTTTGCTTTGGATATCGTTTTTCATTTCCAACATCTGAATTTCCATCGTCAAATGCTCTAAGACCATGATGACACGCTTTTTCATGTCCAATTCCTCAAGCATTTCCTGTTTTTTGTTCACATCCGCATTCATATTCGAGCAGATGAAATTGACTAAAAACGTAGGGCTGTCAATGTTTCCAATTGCAAAAGACGCCTCAGAAGGAATGTTTGGACTTTCACGGATAATTTGCAGTGCTAGATCTTTAATGGTCTTGAACATCACATTCAATTCCTTATCCTCTTTATCGAATTCCATTTCTTTGAGCACTCTGATTTTTGCTCGCATGAATGGCTCCGTTTGTATCGGCTCAACGATCTCGAATTTGCGTTTACCCTGGATGATCACCGTGGAGCTCCCATCGGGCATTTTTAACATTCTGACGATCTGCGCTATCGTTCCGACATTGTGCAATTGAGAGAATTCAGGAGATTCCTCTTCCTGATCCTGTTGTGAAACAACTCCAATGATCTTATTGCCTTTATTGGCCTCTTGGATCAATTTTATCGACTTATCTCTTCCAACGGTAATTGGAATTACAACCCCGGGAAACAACACATTATTTCGTAGAGGAAGAATCGGCAGATCTGTCGGAAACTCCTCCTTGTTCATATTCTCTTCCTCCTCTGCTGAGATTAACGGTATAAATTCAGCATCTCCATCAAAACCCTGATCGAACTGAAAAATCGCGTTATCAAAAAAATCACTCATACTTATTCACTTTATAGGCAAAGCCTAAAATTTCAGCCAAAATGTCATTCATTTTAACTTAACATCACAAAAATCACCCCTTTTTCAAGGGTTCTATAAATTGGTCAAAGGATGTGCCAAGGGACATTAACGGAAATTTTGTCTTAAAATTCCGCTGCGATCTTCTTTAATATGGCAATTTCGGCACCCGAAAGTTTTAACCCTCTTCGATTCATCATGTTGTTGATGTTCTCCATAGCCTTATCTAATCGGTAGTGGGCAAATCCTTCACTTCCACCCCATCGGAAGGACGGAATATATTTATCGGGAAAACCTGCGCCAAAAATATTAGTTGAGACACCTACTACGGTTGCCGTATTGAACATCGTATTTATACCGCATTTTGAATGATCGCCCATTACGAGCCCCATGAATTGCATATCGGTTTTAATCAATTCCTTTTTTTCGTAGCTGTAGGTAGAAACCTCGCCGTAAGTATTCATCAAGTTGGAAGCATTTGTATCGGCCCCTAGGTTGCACCATTCACCGATCAAAGCATTACCTAAAAATCCATCGTGGCCTTTATTACTATATCCTTGGAAAAGCACATTATTTATCTCACCGCCCACTTTACAGTGTGGTCCCAGTGTTGAAGCACCATACACTTTCGCCCCCAACTTCAATGCTGCATGCGCTCCCAAGGCTAAACCTCCACGGATCATAGCACCTTCCATGATCTCTGCATG
>JBFHIN010000257.1:0-3514 GCA_041596415.1 Crocinitomicaceae bacterium
AATAGTTATTTCAGGTTGTCCTTTATTTTCTTGTTTGAGAAAAACTTCAAATGGTAAGCTAACACTGTCATTTAATTGTAGAGATCCTGTCCATTGTCCGGATTTTAGTGCTTTTTTGGTTTTATGTTGAGCTGTAATTTTTCCAGCGAGAAGAAAGCAAAAGGATAACGCAATGATTTTGTACATTTAATTTTTGTCTTAAGTTGAGCGAATTTACTTTTTTTTGTCGCTATTTTTAAGCGATGTGCAACCTTTTTATAAAATTAACAGTCATTTGATTAGGCTTTAAGAATGGATGATACTGCGTTAGTTATGGCATGTGTTGAGGGTAATCCAAAAGCCCAAAAAATGTTGTTTGACAGATTTGCTCAAAAGATGTTGGCCGTTAGTCTACGTTATATGAGGAACATGGAGGCAGCTGAAGATGTGTTGCAAGATGGTTTTGTTAAGGTTTTTACAAAACTCAAAGATTACAACCATAGCGGTAGCTTGGAGGGTTGGATCAGAAGAATTATCGTAAACACAGCCTTGGATCAAATCCGTAAAAACGCAAAATTTATGGATGATGTGAATGTGGATGATGTTGAATATAAATTGGATCAAAGCGCGTATATCGAAGAAGGATTGAATGCTAATGATTTAATGAAGATGATTCAATCGATGCCAGATGGTTATCGTGTCGTTTTTAACATGTTCGCCATTGAAGGGTTTTCGCATAAAGAAATAGCTGAAAGTCTGGGTGTTACAGAGAGCACATCAAAGTCACAATATTCAAGAGCTAGAGCATATTTAAAAGAAAGAATAAGTACAGATAAGGAAATTTAAAGTGAAGGGTGATTTTAACATAGAAGATTTAATGAAGGAGAAATTAGGAGCTCATGAAGTTCCTGTTCGTCCTGAATTATGGTCAAATGTGGCTTCACAAATTGGCGCCGCGGGTTCAGTGGGGTCTTCTGTAGTAACAGGTGGTTTAAGCTTATTTTCTAAAGTGGCTATTATAACAGGTGTAGCTGTAATTGGTACTACGATTACCATTTTGACCCTTAAGGACAATTCAAAGGGAAATGCAAATGCTCCGAAGATCGAAACAAAGGAGAATGTAGTTACGAGTACTGAAAACACTCCTGCAAATAAAGAAGATGTAACTAGTTTATCGCAAAAATCAATTATATTTTCCGATACGATTACAGAAATGGCTAATTTGAAAAAGGCTGTTGTTGAAGTTGAGAATCCGGCTAAAAAGATAACTATCAAGGTGGATGAAAAAGTTGAAGCGGCAGTTGATGAAAAATTAGGAGAATTACATAAACGCTCTTCAAATACAGAAGTTCAATCGACAGATAAAGTCACGGATGCGGTAAATATATCGGATAATACCATTGAAAGTAGAACAAGCCAGGCTAATTCTACTGATAAGAGAAGTATAACACCTGTAATTAAGAAGGTAGAAGAGAGAATTCAGCCAGAGGATAATGCACTGGCGGGAAGTGAGCAAAATTACAATACAGACGATGCTCAACAATTGTTTATAAAACAGTTACCTAATGTAATTACACCAAACGGGGACGGGATCAACGATTTTTTAAGTGTAGATACTGAAAATATTAATGATTTTAGTGTAGTTGTCATGAATGCAGAAAACAAGATAGTGTTTCAGTCGTCAGATCCTGATTTCAAATGGTTCGGTGTAGGAATGGATGGTAATCCGGTGGAAGTCGGTAATTACGTTTATTTTATCACAGCTCGAAAATCGGATGGAAATCTTGTAAGCAGGCACAGTTACTTACGTATTCAGCGCTAATTTCACCTTTTTATCGGATAATTTCTTAATCCCCAAATAGAAGTATAAAATTCCGACAGTCATAAGTATATGTGATATATCGTTTTTATCGAACCAGGGATGGATGTTGATTTTCATAAGAAAGAATACAGCGCTGGGTACCATGATGAGTACACCTAGATAGATAAAGCGAAAGTCTTTATGAATGGTTTTACTGTATGAATATCCAAGGACACCGGCTGATAGAATAACACCAAAAATTGTATTGAAAGCAATAGGTAAAAAAGCTAAGCCGGGTTTTTCATGGATGGGTTGTGTAAGACATATCCATCCGAAAATAAGGTATACCAATAATAATTTAATTCGAGATAAACGCATAAAAGTGCGTTGTTTCCCTTGCATAGGATGAATACTAATCATAGCTTTTTCTATGTAGTAAATACATTGAATACCCGTGATCCAAGTGAAAAATTTTCCCCACACACCAAAATAATAGAACATTAAATGTCCTATACCTCCTGCAAATGAACTAATACCGAAAATAAGAAAGAAGAGATACCAATTATTATAAAAGCTCCCTGTTTTGCGAATCTGATAAAGTTTATAGGCAATGACAATACTTATAAAAGCCATTATAACGTCTGTTATGAAGACATTAGGTTCAAGTAATTGAAGGTCGAAAATAGTCACCTTTATTTTATCATAGTCTTCTCCAATGAGCATTTTTTCTTTAGTTGAGGAGATTATACAAAAAAATCCCCCGTTCATAGGGGGATTATAAAGCGAGGTCTCGAGCGGATTCGAACCGCTGTAGACGGTTTTGCAGACCGGTGCCTAGCCGCTCGGCCACGAGACCTTGTTGTTTTTACCTCCGTTTATGGAAGTGAACAAATGTAAGCATTTTCAAATTATTCTTCTATTATAATTGCTACATTATTTACATCTCCGTTAATGGGCGGTGAATGTTTGATGACTTTAACTTTGAGATAGCTGATGTATTTACATTCTTTTTTAATTCTGTTCAAAATACGTTGACCAACATGTTCAATTAATTTGGAACGAATAGCCATTTCTTCATTGACAATTTTGTTGATTAGCACATAATCAATAGTGTCTGTCAAACTGTCAGAAATTGAAGCGGCTGAAAAATCTGTATTTAACATAACATCTACACTGTAGTGTCCCCCAATTTTTTCTTCTTCAGTCAAACACCCGTGAAACGCATAGATTTTTATGTCATTTACCTCAATTGTATGTTTCATGACTTAAGAGTTAACTTCTTGAAGATTTTTAAGTCCTTGATTCATACGCTTTAAGCATTCTTCTTTACCAAGAAATGACGCAATTTCGAACATACTTGGACCCATTCCTTTTCCAGTGATTAAAAGGCGAAAATTTGGTAAAACAGCACCGATTCCTATTTCGTTTTCTTCTAAAAAGGTTTTAAAAGCTGATTCAATGCTTTCATGGTTGAATGTTTCTATTTTTTCTAATATTTCCATCCAAGCTTGCATTTGTTTAGCAGAGTCAGCCTTCCATTTTTTATGCACTGTTTGTTCGTCGTAGTCTGTTGGTGCTTGAATTAAAAATTCACCTTCTGTTAAAATATCTTGAATGAAAGTTGCACGCTCTTTCATGAGTTCACAAATCTTTACCAATTTATCTTTCGATAGATTAATCTCGAATTGTTGTGAAAGTAGATCAGCAAGATCTTCATTGGCTGTAGCTCTCAAA
>JBFHIN010000258.1:0-3489 GCA_041596415.1 Crocinitomicaceae bacterium
ATGGTATTGGGCGAGCCTATGGCGTTGAATTGATCCTAAAGAAAAAAGTTGGTAAACTGGGCGGCTGGATCGGGTATACCCTTTCGAGAACAGAACGTAAGATAGACGGCATCAACAAGGACGAATGGTATGTTGCAAAACAAGATCGAACCCACGACATTTCCATTGTTGGCATCTATGATCTTTCGAAAAAAATTTCCTTTTCGGCACTTTTTATCTACTACACGGGTAATGCTGTGACTTTTCCTTCCGGGAAATATGAGATCGATGGACAAACGCAATTCTTGTATACGGAAAGAAATGGCTACCGCATGCCTGCCTATCACCGTTTGGATCTCGGGGTGACCTGGAACAATAAGAATTCGCCTAAATATGAAAGCAGCTGGAACTTCTCAATTTACAACGCTTATGGAAGAGAAAATGCTTACACGATAAATTTCAGACAAAATGAAGAGAATCCTAACGTTACTGAAGCCGTGCAAACGAGTTTGTTCCGATGGATCCCTTCTGTAACTTATAATTTCAAGTTCAAATAATCGACAATTCTTGCCCAATGAATATTCTATATAAAATAGCATTTGCCTTAATATCAGTCACCTCTATAAGTTCTTGCACGAAGGTAATCGACGTTGACATTAAAGACAGTGAGTCCTTGTACGTGATTGAAGCCTACGTAACACTTGGTGAGACAGAGCACTTGGTGAAAATAACAAAATCGCAAAATTTAAGTGCGAGCACGGATTTCCCAGACGTAAATGATGCCGTAGTTACTATCTCCGATAATTTTGGGAATGCACAAAATCTGACTTTTATTTCTCCAGGCGTATATTCCACAAGTGCTTATCCTGTGTTTGAAGGACGCACTTATACCTTAAGCGTGAACGTTGGACAAAACGTATTCATTGCTCAGGATCAAATGCCTTCACCCGTTGTTCTTGATACCGTTGAAACTTTTCCATTTGCGTTCGGACCTACAGAATTTAATTCGATCGTTCCGGTACGATTGGACCCCGCAGGTATAAAAAACTACTATCAGTTTAAGTTAAAAAAGGGAAACAATTATCTATCAGGAATTTTTCTTCAATCCGATCAGTACAACGATGGAAATATAATGCTTGAGCCGATCTTTGCTGATGGTATAAATAAAGGAGATACCATTTCTGTGGAGATGTACGGTATTACCAAACCCGTTTACGACTTTTTCTTCACTTTACTACAAAATGAACAGGGCGCAACACCTGCCAATCCGACATCCAATTTTTCCGGAAATTGTCTGGGTTTCTTTTCAACACGCACTAAACAGGTGAAAAACATTATAATTCCACTATGATTTGAGATACTTTTCAAGTCGTTTATTCTTGGAAGATTGATTAAATTCGCCAAAAAAAGTAGATGACACGTCAAGAATTAGTAGAACAGATCAAAATAAAACGCTCCTTCCTTTGTGTTGGATTGGATACAGATATTGAAAAAATACCAGCTCATTTACTTGATACAGAAGATCCGATTTTTGAGTTCAATAAAGCGATTATCGATGCTACTAAAGATTTCTGCGTTGCTTACAAACCTAATTTGGCATTTTACGAATGTCACGGACCAAAAGGCTGGGAATCACTTAAGAAAACCTTAGACTATATCCCGAAAAATATCTTCACTATCGCCGATGCGAAACGAGGTGATATTGGAAACACTTCAAATTACTACGCAAAAACTTTCTTCGAATATTTGGATTGTCATGCCCTAACAGTAGCACCTTATATGGGTGAAGACAGCGTGACGCCATTTTTAGCATATCCAAACCGTTGGGTAATTCTGTTGGCATTAACGTCGAATAAAGGTGCGTTAGATTTTCAGTTTATCGTTGATGATAAAGGCGAAGAATTATATAAAAAAGTGCTGAAAAAGTCAGCAAAATGGGGAAATGCTGAAAACATGATGTTTGTAGTTGGAGCCACACGAGCTGAAGGAATAGGAGAAGTAAGAAAACTTGTCCCAGATCATTTCTTCCTGATTCCGGGCGTTGGTGCTCAAGGCGGATCTTTGGATGATGTTGTAAACTACGGATGGAATAAGGATTGTGGAATATTGGTGAACAGTTCCAGAGGAATCATTTACGCTTCTTCAGATAAAGATTTTGCGGAAAAAGCCGGAGCCGAAGCAAAAAGTTTACAACTTGAAATGGAAAAGATCCTTGACTCAAAAGGATTTATGTAAACACTAAAAGTTTTTAACAGCAATAAATTTTAAAGCGATTTTCATTTTATATCTCATTAATAATTCATAAGTTAGATCGTCTATTTGCAATTTATGAGAAGAATAAAATGGTTTCAACGAGCTATGATCGTGACGCTGCTAGCCCTGAATCTTTTCGTTTTTTTAACGATGAGAAAAATGGATCTTCAGAGTAAAATCTACTATACACTCCTATTGATCGTTTCAGCGTTTTTGTTGTTTTCCCTTATTTCGCTTTACAAACTTTATCGTAAAAAGAAAAGTGTCACCGAATCGGTGAAGAAATTAGGGTAAATTATATTACCTTCATTGCCCAAATCTTGAACTAATGAAGGTATTTTTTTCTATGCTATTTGTTTTTTCCTGTTCACTTTTTATTGGACAGCATTTAACTCCTGAAACCCTATGGAAAATGAACAGACTCTCGGGTGGAAGTATATCACCAGATGGTAAATTCGTTTTATTCTCGGTTAAAAAATATAACCTTGCCGAAAATAGAGGGAATGCAGAAATTTTCGTATTGGAATTAGCCAACAAGAAAATCGAACAACTGACACAAACACCCTTTTCTGAAGCTGAAGTTCAGTGGGGGAAAAATAATATGATCTGGTTCATTTCACCTGAATCCGGAAGTGCACAGATCTGGAGAATGAAACATGACGGAACAGATAAAAAGCAAGTTTCAAACTTTAAAAATGTTGAACTAGAAGGGTTTAAGCTTTCAGGCGATGAAAAATACATCTGCACCATCGAAGCCATCAAAATGTTACCCACCGTACAAGACAAATATTCGGACCTTCCTAAAGCGAACGCGAGAATAGAAAATGATCTGATGTACAGACATTGGGATCACTTTGACGATTATATGCGTCGCCATTTGTTCCTACACCGAATCGTTTCCACCAACCGAGAAAACGTTCAAGTAGAAGAGAAAGGGGTTGATGTGTTAAGTGGTGAAACTTATGACGGAATTTTACCTCCTTTTGGTGGTTCAGAACAATTCTGTTTTAGTCCGGACGGAACAAAACTGATCTACACTTCTAAAAAAATGAAGGGGAAGGAATTTGCTACTTCAACCAATAGCGCATTATATGAGTACACCATAGGCACATCGACAACAAAAAATCTAACCGTTCCCTACAAGGGCTATGACAATAATCCTTCATACTCGTCTACAAACCAACTGGCCTGGTTAAGCATGGCCAAAGACGGATTCGAAGCGGATAAAAACGACATTATTGTTCGTGATTTTAATGG
>JBFHIN010000259.1:0-3479 GCA_041596415.1 Crocinitomicaceae bacterium
CAAAGTATACATGCTTTTTCTTATGAACTAAGTTCAAAAGAGCACATTCCATCCCAAATAGCAGAGAACTTTTCTTTCTGAAATCGGCATTTTTTCTCAATTCATTCAATGCATCGGAAGGTGCAAAGGATTTAAGCAGCTGTTCCAGATATTGACATGCATTTTCTACCAATTCATTGTACTGTGAAAAACTTTGGTATTCTGGCGATAATCCCTCAATAATACTGCATTCACCAATAGCTGTAAAGTTGTTTTGCAGGTCAACAATTTCTATGAACCATGCCTGCTTCTTAGTTAAAACCCCTCGGCTTGTGCCGCTTGGTTGTTTAAAGTGAAATACCCTATGAGCATATTTTACGAGCACAATCAAATGTTTAGGGCAACAAATACCAGTACTGACAAAAGAAAAGTCGACATCGCCACTTTTTTCAATTCTGGATCCAATAGCTTAGGATCCTTGTTTTTTAACACTTTATCCAAGTGCATTGTTAGGATTACTCCGGAAGGAATTAAGGCAAGTAGGCTATAATATTCAGAATGTATTACTAAATAAGTAGCCATTGAGATTAAACCAATGACTATTAAAAGTACATGATAGACTTTGGATTTTTTCTCCCCTAAGACAACCACTAAGGTGCGTTTATTACTTCTTTCATCATTTTCGCGATCGCGAAGATTATTTAAATTAAGCACAGCAACGCTTAAACAACCAATACTTGAGGCCGGCAATAAAATATCAATAGGTAAATGATTTGCAAATAAGGGATAGACTCCTAGAACGCTTACTAAACCAAAAAAAATAAAAACCATAAGATCTCCCAGACCTCGGTATCCGTACGCCTTTTTTCCAACCGTGTATGTGATAGCAGCTATAACACAAAGAATAGCTAGCAGGATATAGAAATAGATTAATTGTTGATCTAAATTTCTTGCGGCATAGAAAATCAATAATAAAGCCGAAAGCAAACTCAGCAAAGAGAATATTCCCACGGCTATTTTCATTGCTTGCATCGAAATGAGACCAGATTGAACACTTCTTACTGGGCCAACACGATGCTCGTTGTCTGTGCCCTTCATGCTGTCCCCAAGATCATTGGCTAAGTTTGACACAATCTGAAATAATACTGTAGTAGACAAGGATAACATAAAAATATACCAATTCCAGAAACCATCATGCAGTGCAATTCCCGATCCTGCTATAATTCCAGATACAGATAATGGTAGTGTTCGAAACCTAAAGGCACGAAGCCAGGCCTGCGTTTTTGTCATAGCACAAATTTAATGTAAGTTTCAATTTAACTACTGAAATACGTAGGAAAAAAAAGTTGTGCATACACAGCAATAATTTAGTATATTCGAGAGATGGATATGGATACAAAAGTTAAGGATCTAAGACAACTTTTAGGAATTGATTTTCCTTTGATTGTCGCTCCTATGTTCTTGGTTTCGAATGAGAAAATGATCATTGAGGCTATTAAAGCTGGCGCTACTGCGGCAATTCCAGCATTAAATTATCGAACCGTAGACGAATTACGCCAAGGAATAAGAAATCTTAAAAAACAAACAGACGGACCATTTGGAATCAATTTAATAGTTAATCGTTCCAATTTCTTATATAAAGAACAGTTGTCAGTGAGTTGTGAAGAGCGAGTGGCTTTTATCATTACTTCTTTAGGCTCACCGGAAGAAACAATTAATGAAGCGCATAAAGTCGGAATCAAAGTATTTTGCGATGTCACTACACTGAAATTTGCAAAGAAAGTGGAGACTTTAGGTGCAGATGCGCTAATTGCTGTGAACAAAGAAGCAGGAGGTCATGCCGGTGAAATTTCGTATAAAAATTTAATCCCGGATTTGGTTGCTCATTGTAAAATACCAGTGATATCGGCAGGTGGAGTTGGAACAGGTGAAGGTATAAAGGAGATGATGAAGTTAGGTGCAGCCGGTGTTTCCATGGGGAGTATTTTTATCGCATCTGAAGAGGCCGATGTCTCGGATGAATACAAACAAGCGGTTGTAGATTATAAAGCCGATGACATTGTAATGACTACCAAACTTTCAGGTACACCGTGTTCAGTTATAAACACACCCTATGTTCAACAAATTGGTACTGAACAAAATTGGCTTGAGAAAATATTAAATAAGAATAAACGCTTAAAAAAATGGTTTAAAGCATTCGTATTCTTCCGAGGTATGAAGCGACTACAAAATGCAGCCTTTAATTCCACTTATAAAACTGTGTGGTGTGCCGGACCATCCATAGAACATGTTCACGAGATTAGACCCGTTGGAGAAATAATTGATCAATTAAAAAAGGAATATGAACAGGCATGAAAAAGAAATGACTGCTAGTGAAATGCAGTGGAAGCTTTTTTGGATGGGCGTATTTAAAATACCTATGATTGGATTCATTCGTCCTAAAATAGTGAAGTTGGACGATGAACAGGTTGAGGTGTGCTTAAAACTTAAAAGAAGAACCAAGAATCACCTCAACTCCATGTATTTTGGTGCTTTACTTGTTGGCTCTGATATCGCAGGAGGAATTCATACCTTTTATATTGCTCAAAAATTGGGATTAAAGGTGTCTTTTGCCTTTAAAAGTGTAGAAGCACATTTTGAAAAACGTGCTGAGACGAATACAACGTTTGTTTGTACAGAAGGAATAAAAGTTAAAGAAGCAATGCTGGAGAGTCTGAACACGAACAGTCGTATAAATGAAATGATACATGTTCAAGCATTGAATGAACAGAAAGAAGTTGTTGCCCGTTTTGATCTTGTAGTTTCCGTAAGGGCTTCCAAGAAATAATTCCGTAAAAGCGTATGAAATTGTATATTTGCTGAAAATTTTTTGACATGCAAACGATTTCAGTAACCCAATTGCATAAGGCACTAGCCAATTCAGAGCCATATGAGATTATAGATGTACGCGAATCCTACGAATACAACGTTGGGAATTTAGGAACTAAGAATATTCCTATGGGTGAAATTGTTGCAAGAAAAGATGAATTGCCTATCAATGTACCTTTAGTAATAATGTGTCGTTCTGGAAAAAGGGCTGAGGCTGTGGCCAATTTATTGTCAACTGAAATGAAGATGAACAACATCCATATGTTGGAAGGCGGAATTTTAGCCTGGAAAGAAATGATTGATTCAACCCTAGAATTAGATTAATGAAAAACAGAACCCCACTTGCTTATTTACTGGTGACTTTAAAAGGTCTTGCTATGGGAGCTGCGGATGTTGTGCCCGGTGTATCGGGAGGGACAATCGCATTTATCTCTGGTATTTATGAAGAGTTAATAGACAGTATAAATAAGATTAATATAAATTCATTAATGGTTCTTCGAAAAGAAGGAATCAAACAATTCTGGAAGCATGTTAATGGTACCTTTTTATTGTTTTTGTTTTTAGGGATACTAGTCAGTATTCTATCCTTGTCCAAAGTGGTTCTGTATTTACTGGAGAATCATCCAATATTA
>JBFHIN010000260.1:0-3478 GCA_041596415.1 Crocinitomicaceae bacterium
ACCGCCATTTTTATTTCCTTCGCCTCCGGCACCTCCGCCTCCTCCGGCTCCACCATTTCTAATAGATGAACTTGTTGCCCCTGCAGCTCCACTACCACCTGCTTGATCACAAGCAGCAGGATTCACACCTCCAGCAGTTGAAGCACCGCCAGTACCTCCTCCTGAACCACCGCTTCCGCCTGCTCCACCATAACATGTATCATCAATAGCACCTGCAGAACCCACATTACCAGGATTCCCGACAATACCCGGCGCACCTGGAGAACCATTCATACCATTTCCAGCATTACCCGCAGTAATTACACATCTTGTAATCGTATAATCCGAGCAATTTGCCAAATGCAAACCGTAAGTAGAAACTCCGCTACTAGGAGCATTCGCAGTAATTATTGTCAGATCGTGCAACTCAAAACCAGATTTACCATCAGCCGATATTGCCACTAATCTCTGCTCATTCATTGCCCCTTGGGGCGCAATATTCGTTCTGCTAATCGTGGTTGTTCCGGCTAGGGACGATTTTCTCCAGTTGTCTGATGTAAGATATCCACCCTCGATTATAAGGTTATTCGCATTGATGACAAGCGGTGTATTAATAGAGTAAATACCATCGCCTATGCGAATAATATCTCCATCACCCGCAGTTAAAAATGCTGTAGTAATGTCCAATGGGCTAGTCATTGTTCCCTGATTAGAGGGAAGACCGGTAACTGAAACAAATTTCACAATGCATTGCGCTTGTGCAGAAAGCACAGGAATGGCCATTAATGCCAATAGTAGTAGTTTTTTCATATTCAATAAAAACAGTTAGTAGGGCGAAAGATAGATTAATTTTTCATTCGATGTATACGTCAAAAGAAAAATTAACTGATTGTCTTAAAGTTGTTCAAACATAAGTTCTGTGTAGGGATCAATATGAATGAATTTGATTCTTTTAGAAAGAACCTCCTCTATATTGGTTTGAGCGGTTTCCATAGAAAATGTGCGAATTTCTTTCTGTCCCCTTTTGTAAACAATCTCAATGGTCAATGGAACGTGGAATATTAAATTTGCTTGTTTTTGATGGATGACAATATCCAGTTTTCTACCTTTACTCTTATTTTCAATCTTGAGTTGAGGATGGCCAGAAGAATACAACCATTCTTGAAAGAATTGATCCAGATCCAATCCTGAAACTGATTCCATGATGCGCTGAAAATCTTTAGTATCTGCATTGGACAAACGGTAGGTGGAATAATACGTCTTCATACCTTCAAAGAAAGCCGTTTCACCGACTTTTTTTCTTAACATGTGTAGCACCCAACTACCCTTCTGGTATGAATTCGCATTTAATAGTTCTAGTGGGTTTTGATAAACCGTGTCAACTATCGGATCGACTATTTTTTTGTGATAAGCAATTACCCTCGCTCTGTCTTTTTTTAGCTGCTCATGCATGGATGTCTTTCCATATTTCTTTTCAAGGTAAAGGGCAGTCATGTAGGTGGCAAATCCTTCGCTCAACCATAGATGAGGCCAATCCGATTCCGTGGCTGAATTACCAAACCATTGATGTGCAATTTCATGAGCAATTAATTGTTCACTGTTTCTTTTTCCAGTAAGCGCTTTTTCGTCGTAGAAAATACATCCAGCGTTTTCCATTCCTCCAAATTTGGTTGTAGATTGAACGTTGGCCAATTTTTCAAATTCATAAGGAGCAATTAAATCGCTATAAAAACGCAATATGTTTGGTGCAAGATCCAAATCATAATAAGCCTTTTCTTTATTTATCGCATATACCCAACTAGAAACGGGAATAGAATTCACGGTATCTACATTTTTGATCGCAAATTCAGCCACGCCAATTACCATTACTTTTGAAGGTAAAACTACTTTAGACGAATAATGAAAAAGTATCTCTGAAGTTTCATCGAGTATTTTAATCTCTTCTAATTTCCCATTGGCAATGACTCTGTATTTAAGCGGCGCTTTTACTCGGAAATCAACCGTTGCCTTTTCAGATGGATGATCTATACAAGCCATCCAGTGTCGAGCTCTTGTAGGCCAATTGTCGCCAAAAAATGTACGTTGATCATAAATATTCTTACCAATGATCAATCCATCCGCAGGGATTCCGCTATAATTAATTGAAATGATCTCGATAGAATCCTTCACTATCGATGGCAATGTAATCTTGAGTTGTTGTGAGGAATGGGTAAAAGGCAAATTTTTGTTATCAAGTTTTACTTCAGCCACTTGCATACCTTTTCCATCCGACCTCAATTGTTGCAGGTCCAAATTCAATTCCAGATTCGCCTGTGTTCTTTTGATCAACACATTTTCTTTTACATGAATGCGGTCGGAGCTATCACTTAATGAAATATGGAAATCATAATGAATAATATCGATGTTAGTTTGTGAGAAGACAGGACCCTTGAAGAGAATTACCAGCATCAAGATCAATGTCCTTTGCAGAGTTTTGGTCATTTTTTCTTCTTTTTTTTGGTTTTCACACCAATTTCCAGTGATTGTAATGCCCATTTATGAAGTTCTTCCTTGTCTTCCAAAATTTTTTCAGGAATTTCAAAATATGGCATGACCCTATTCTTTCCCGGGATCTCATAACCTTTCATACCCAATTCTTCAAATTGAGCTTGGTTAGTTTCATCCACTTTCAGTCGTAATTTTCCGCCCATGATACAAGCGAATATCACTCCATCCACAAAATACCCAACTCCTCCAAACATTTTCTTTGCATACAAGCCATCTATACCTTCTAATTGCTCGTCAACATATGTTTTATAAGAATCTGAATATGCCATTCCCTAATCACTCTTTTTGTTTAAAAATAATCTTTTACAACAGCATCTTTTCAATTTTGCCTATTGAATTTAACTAATAAATTCATATCTTGAAACTAAATCACTGAAAAAGAAGGATATCCTTGAAAAAGAGAATTGTAATTGTTGGAGGAGGATTCGCAGGAATCGAACTTATCCGTGCGCTAAAGAACAGGGCTGATCTAGATATTCTTTTAATCGATAAAAACAACTATAATTTTTTTCCACCTTTACTTTATCAAGTAGCAACAGGCTTTTTGGATGTTTCCAACATAAGTTATCCTTATCGAATTTTTTTACATCGCTACAAAAATTGTAGGTTCAGAATGGCCGAACTGTTGGAGGTCAACCCTGAAACTAACGAAATTGAACTATCCAATGGTAAGATAGGTTATGACTACTTGATTTTAGCCACTGGAACTACTACCAACTTTTTTGGTATGGAGGCCATAAAAGCAAATAGTTTACCTATGAAAACGGTCAACGATGCACTGGAACTTCGGAACTTTTTGTTATCTAAAATAGAAGAATCTACACGTATTGAAAACGACGAAGAGCGGCAAAAGAATCTAACCATTGTAGTTGCTGGCGGAGGTCCGACAGGTGTTGAAGTTGCAGGAATGTTGGCCGAGATGAGATTGTATATTTTTGAAAAAGACTATCCT
>JBFHIN010000261.1:0-3477 GCA_041596415.1 Crocinitomicaceae bacterium
AATTGAAATTGGAGTTAAAGTTGATCGGTGTTGCATCCCATGCACATCCTGTCTGATTATTCACTTCAGCGGTTAATTGGATACAACTTTGTCCACCAATTGTTGTATTCTGAGCGCTTCCATTCAATTCCCAGCAGTTGGTATTGGGCATAGAAATAGATTGCGTGGAAGAATTTCCACAAACTGTATATTGTACAGTATAGCTGGCTCCCGGTGTTCCATTTGTAATAGCACCTGTATTCGGATCTATGGATACTGAACCGCCCGGATTGGGATTAAAACTAAACGTTCCTCCTGTAGTTCCGGTTATAGTCGCATTGGCTCGTTTACAACTCACAGCTGAAAGTGTGAAACTTGGATTGATAACGGCCGGTGTAACATTGTAGGCCAATGTAGCTGTATTGGCAGTTGATGAACTGCAACTGTACAGCGATACTAATACGCGAATTGTAGTGGTTGAGGTAGCAGTAAAGGTTACTTGTGATTGTAAAGAACAAAAATCGTCATTGTAGGCCAAGGTGGTCGTACCTGTAGAATTGAGTAGCGTAATTTGCGTATCCCAGCTAGCGGATCCACCGTTGGAACAAAATGTAAAAACATAGGTTGATCCACAATTGACATTTACGGTGTAAAAATTATTGCTGGTAACACTTCTGGTTTGAAAACTGGAAGTCGGTGTCATTGAACCACCGTTATTCCCTCCGGAACATTGGGCGTTCATTGTTTGCGTGAAACCTAAAAGAAGGAATAAAAGTAGTATGTGGCCGTTTTTCTTCATAGCATAAACTTTACGAGGCGCAAAACTATGCATACTAAATCGATTTAGTAGATTCAAAATTTCGCCAACCTTGTAATCTTACTTAAACGGTTTAGTAGTAAATGTTTAATGGCTTACACTGTCTAATGCCAACAAAAAAGGCAGGAACGAATCCTGCCTAATCAATTGATTCAGAATTTATTATTGAAGATCCACGCGCAAAACTTCGTCTGCCTTGGAAACTTTTACCAATCCTTGTTTTGTAAGTCCTTTGATCCCTGAATCCCAAGCTTTGTTGCTTAAATTCACCATTTCCTTCAGCGTAAGAAGTTCCATAGAACCTTCTTTCTGCATGATTTCGAAAATCAATTTTTCGTTAGCTGTAAGTTCTAACTTGGCATGTTTAACCTCAGGTCTCATTTGCGGGAAGAAAAGTACTTCCTGGATCGACGAATTGTCGGTCAACAACATTACCAAACGATCAATTCCGATTCCCATTCCCGAAGTTGGTGGCATACCGTATTCCAATGAACGCAAGAAATCTTGATCTATGAACATGGCTTCATCATCTCCCTTTTCTGAAAGTCGGAGTTGCTCTTCAAAACGCTCGCGCTGATCGATCGGATCGTTCAACTCAGAGTAAGCATTGGCGATCTCTTTTCCATTGATCATCAATTCAAAACGTTCGGTAAGTTCCGGATTTTCTCGGTGTTTTTTACACAAAGGCGACATCTCGATCGGATAATCGGTGATGAATGTTGGCTGTATATAAGTTCCCTCACATTTTTCACCAAAAATCTCATCGATCAATTTTCCTTTACCCATACTTTCATCTGTTGGAATGCCCATTTGCTTGCAAGCGGCTTTCAGTTCTTCTTCAGACTTATTGGCAATGTCGAAACCGGTGTGTTCCAGAATAGCATCACGCATGGTGATACGTTTAAAAGGCGCTTTTAAGGAAATCGTGTTTTCACCAACTTTGATGTCTGTGGTACCACATACTGACATGGCCACGTGCTCCAGCAATTTTTCGGTGAAATCCATCATCCAGTTGTAATCCTTGTAGGCAACGTAGATTTCCATAACCGTAAATTCAGGGTTATGCGTGCGATCCATTCCTTCATTTCGGAAATCCTTGGCAAATTCATAAACGCCGTCAAAACCACCAACGATCAATCTTTTCAAATAAAGTTCATTGGCAACTCTCAGGTAAAGCGGTATATCTAAGGCATTATGGTGTGTAATAAAAGGACGCGCCGAGGCACCACCCGGAATTGGTTGAAGAATTGGAGTTTCAACTTCCAAATATCCTGCTGTATTAAAGAAATCACGCATCGCATTCAACGTTTTTGAACGCTTGATGAAGGTATCTTTTACATGCGCATTTACAACAAGGTCAACATAACGTTGGCGGTAGCGCATTTCAGGATCGGTGAACGCATCGTGCACCTTTCCATCCGCATCTGTTTTTGGAAGCGGAAGCGGTTTAAGTGACTTGCTCAACAAGGTGAATTTTTTCACGTTGATCGAAATTTCTCCAACCTGCGTTTTAAATAACTCTCCCTCAATACCGATGAAATCGCCGAGATCTAGTAATTTTTTAAATACTTCGTTGTAAAGAGTTTTGTCTTCACCCGGACAAATCTCGTCACGATTGAAATATACCTGAATTCTTCCTGTAGAATCTTGTAATTCAGCAAATGAGGCTTTACCCATAACGCGCTGACTCATCATACGTCCGGCAACACAAACCTGTTTACCTTCCACATATTCTTCCTTAATAGTTGATGCATAGTCAGTTACAGGATAAAGATCCGCAGGGTAGGGATCAATGCCCATTTCACGCAATTTTTTCAACGTTTCTCTGCGTTGAATCTCTTGTTCAGAAAGTTCGAAAACACTCATTTTACTTATTTTAAGGGCACAAAGATAGCAAAGTAGAGTCTTTTTATCTCTATTCTAGAGGAATTTGGTTCAAAATCAACAATTTTTGCGGAACCAACCCCAATACAAGACAAACTTTTATCTTTACGCCATGGATATTAACGTGATCAAGGCACTTCACATCATTTTTGTGGTCAGCTGGTTTGCCGGATTGTTTTACATTGTAAGGCTCTACATTTATCATACAGAAGCTGCGCAAAAATCTGAACCGGAAAGAGGCATTTTGATCAAGCAGTTTGCGATCATGGAGCACAAACTTTGGTGGATCATCACGACACCGGCCATGATTCTTACCTTAGTTTTTGGCATTTGGATGTTGTTTTTGAATCCTGAGTATTACCTCAGGGCCAATTGGATGTACATTAAACTTGCCTTTGTCGCTTTGCTACTGGTTTATCATTTTGTGAGTCAGCGTATTCTTTTCCAATTAAAAAGTGGAATTTTCAAGCTTTCATCCAATCAATTGCGCATCTTCAACGAGATGGCAACACTGGCGCTTGTGGCTATAGTTTTTTTAGTGGTGATGAAAGATTCACTGAGCTGGATCAAAGGAACTATTGGCTTTTTTGCCGTGGCTATTGCACTGATGATCGGAATAAAAATTTACAAACGACTCCGAAAAAATTGACTTGTAAACGAACTGCTGAGGTTTGTTTCAATGGAATACTAAAAGTATCTTTACACGATTAAAATTAACTATGGAAAGCAATCTTTTAAAAGAACAAAAAGGAAATATTTTAACGATCACCATCAATCGCCCAACGCAATTGAATGCC
>JBFHIN010000262.1:0-3468 GCA_041596415.1 Crocinitomicaceae bacterium
ACTTCCGTGATAAGATCCTCTGAAGGAAATTAATTCTGTTCTTCCCGTAACGCGTTTTGCTAATTTCAAGGCAGCTTCATTGGCTTCGGTTCCAGAGTTTACGGTATAAACGCAGTTTAAGTGCCCAGGCAAAGAAGAAACTAGTCGATTTGCAAGTAAATTGGTTGGTTCTTGAATAAACTCACCATAAACCATCACATGTAAGTAGCGATCCAATTGTTTTTGAATCGCGTTGATTACGTGCGGATGGCGATGACCAACATTGTTCACGGCAACGCCCGCAATCATATCCATGTAAGGTTTTCCCGATTTATCGTAGATATAGATACCCTCAGCACGATCAACTTCGATCATGAATGGAAACGGGTTAGTTTGACCCAAATGTTCAAGGAAATCCGCTGAAGACGAAGTGCTCATGTTGTTATAAGCCTGAAACTACGCTTTTCTTTTGATCACTTTTAACGCTGCTTCAACAATATTTGGTGTATCGATACCGTATTTGGTCATTAACTCCATAGGATCTCCACTCTCACCAAATGTGTCATTTACCCCAACGTATTCTTGAGGAAGTGGGTAGTTGCGAGCAAGAACTTGAGCTACAGAGTCACCTAAGCCTCCATTAATCATATGCTCTTCCGCAGTTACAACACATCCTGTTTTTCCAACAGATTTGAGAATAGCCTCTTCATCTAATGGTTTGATGGTATGCATGTTGATCAACTCAACGGAAACGCCTTGCTCTTCTAATATTTTCATTGCTTCGACCGATTTCCATACCAGATGTCCGCAAGCTATAATTGTAACGTCTTTTCCCTCTTTCAACACGTCAGCTTTTCCGATTTCGAATTTAGCATCCGGTTTAATGAAAATTGGCATAACAGGTCTTCCAAAACGAAGGTATACAGGTCCCTCATGTTCAGCGATTGCAATAGTTGCCTGTTTTGTTTGATTAAAATCCGCAGGAACAATAACCGTCATATTTGGTAGCATCTTCATCATTCCAATGTCTTCCAATATTTGATGTGTTGCCCCATCTTCGCCAAGCGTTAGTCCGGCATGGCTAGCACAAATTTTCACGTTTTTGTGTGAATAGGCTATTGACTGACGGATTTGATCATAAACTCGACCTGTAGAGAAATTTGCGAAAGTTCCTGTAAATGGAATCTTTTTTCCTATAGTCATTCCCGCAGCAAGACCCATCATATTGGCCTCAGCGATTCCTACTTGAAAGAAGCGCTCCGGATTTTCGGTTTTAAAAGTGTCCATTTTTAACGAGCCGGTAAGATCGGCACAAAGGGCAACTACATCTGGATTATTTCTTCCTAATTCAGCTAATCCTTCTCCAAAACCGGAGCGAGTGTCTTTATTGCCTAAAACTTCAAATTCCTTCATGATCAATATGTTAATGTGCTTGTTTTATTTGAATATATTCTAAAGTCCTTTTCTATAGTATAAGAGGATGATTTTAAACTTTTTTGCCGGTAAACCAGTCGATAATTTCCGGGTTGTAAATGAACAGTTCCTGTTCGAGTATTTTCATCCAGATTACAAACCCATTCAATGTTTCTGTTGTCTTGAACGAGAAACACTTGAGCGATAACTGCAGTATGTGATCTATACATCAATGTTCCGGGTGCTATAACGTCAACGTTGGTAGTACTGCTTTGATTTACGTCAATGGTTACATAAGTTCGAGGTAAGGTCAGGATTTCTAAGTCATATTTTCCAATCAGATACTTATCAGTAGTATTCATGGATTGAACATTCAGTGTATTAGACTTACCGTTTTGCATAATTCGTGTTTCTACCAAATAAGGCTTTGTGGCGTTGGTGAATCGTACTTTGATAAAACCCTGAGGAGCGTCTACAATGATTGTATTGTGAACATATTTTTGTAGTACAATGTTCTTTTTCTCTATACGAGGTATGGTGTTTACTACAAGATCATATTTGTACTTTGGGTCCATGATCAAGGTGTCAGGATTCCCGTATCTATTGATTGTATGTACAAAGGTGTACTTCAGATTCTTAGTTCCTGCTTCGTATAAGAACATTGTCACATCCGTTTCTTTTGGATTTTTATTGATATCGTTCAAGTTGATCTGAACCGTAGTATTCAGCAATGCTTTGGAAACGACGTTTTTCAGCACATTACGAAATGCATCTTTTGTTTCAGCATCAGCATAGGTCCCAATACAATTGAATTTTTCCAAATAGGATAAATCCATTCCAAGTCCAATGACAAATGGAGTAACTTTAACACCTTTATCTTTAAGCTTTTTGGCAATTACACAAGGATCATTATCGCAAGCTTCTAGTCCGTCTGTAATTAGAATGATAATATTTCTGGAGTTTTGGTCCGGAAAATCCTCTGCTGCAGCTTCAAGGGAGCGTGCTATGGGCGTAGTTCCCTTTGCTTCTATAGAACGAATTCTGTATTTGATCTTGTCGTAATTGTCTTTTCCAAAGGGTACTTCTAATTTGGTGTCGTTACAATCTTGAAACGTTGCAGTTATTGGTGATTGATGTCCATAAACGCGAAGTGCGATCTCTAAATTGGGTGTACCACGCAGACTATCTACAGTTTGTGCTAATAGTTCTTTCGCTGCCTCAAGACGTGTTTGATTATCCCATTGAGCATTCATACTGTTAGATGCATCCAGAATGAATAATATTCTGGATAATTGCTCTTGCCCTTGTACTGCAAGTCCAACAAGAATGAATAATATGGAAAGTAATTTTTTCAAATTAATAATCGCCTAGCGTTTCCGGTAGTTGAGCCAATGCTTTTTCCAATTGTTCCGCATTTGGAGCAACACCGTGCCATTTATGAGAACCCATCATATAATCTACACCGTGCCCCATCTCTGTCTTCATTATGATAACAACGGGTTTCCCTTCGTTAGTTAAACTATGTGCTTTTAAAATAGTATTGTGCATGTCGATAAAGTTATGTCCGTCCATTTCCAACACGATCCAACCAAAAGCTTGCCACTTTTGATTTAGGTTACCTAATGAAAGAACATCGTCTACATCTCCATCGATTTGACGACCGTTGTAATCGATAGTGGCAATAATGTTGTCAACGCCGTTGGCAGCTGCGTACATTGCGGCTTCCCATATTTGCCCTTCCTGTAATTCACCATCACCATGAAGAGAGTAAACATAGGATGCATCCTTATTTATTTTTTTTGTTAAAGCGGCACCGATCGCAACAGAAAGTCCTTGACCCAAAGAACCTGAAGCCATGCGTACACCCGGCAAATGTTTGTCAACAGAAGGATGTCCTTGAAGACGAGAAGATAATTTACGGAAAGTAGCTAATTCACTTACCGGGAAATATCCTCGTCGTGCTAAAATACTGTACCAAACTGGAGAAATATGTCCGTTCGATAAGAAAAACAAGTCTTCACCGATACCGTCCATTGAAAAGTTTTCCGGCTCAATCTTCATGGTGTCAAAGTATAA
>JBFHIN010000263.1:0-3465 GCA_041596415.1 Crocinitomicaceae bacterium
ACATTTTTACGGGAAGATAGGTGTTCGGATAGCTCTTCTTCGTTAACAATACCGGTCAGATAGATCACATGCTTGGCATTCGTTGTGTTTATTTTTTCCCTGAAATTTATTGCTGATCGTTCCTCCATTTTTCTGTATTCTGCTGCGGAGGACATGGAATGTACCAAGTAATAAGCCGCATCAATGTCATGAGGTATGGCCTGCAAAGACTTTTCATCGAGCAGATCGATCTCTATTACTGAAATGGAGGACAAAAGTGACTCCGGGGGATGAAAACGGTTTTTGTCTCGAACGCAACAAACCACCTGATGACCCGCTTCAACCAACTGGGGTAAAAGTCGTTTCCCTATATAACCTGTGGATCCTGTCAACAATATTTTCATTTGTCAGAAATTGCGGACGAACATATCATCCCGATTTAATTGCGTACAGACAAGTTACAAAATGTTGTTTACATATACTTTAGGAAGATGTTGAGCAATTATGGCAATACTTTTCTCAATTCCTCTGTTCCCACAACAAGACCATTTACAATGAAAGTTGCACCTTTTTCAAGGGAAACGATCGTATAGGTTTTCTGCTGAGCATTGATGCGTTCAATGGCGATTAAGCGAACAACTTTACCATTTACATGTTCGAACGTATCATTAAGTTGCAGGAGATCGACTTCGGAATAATTCGTGTATTGATTCAAGGTTTTTGTCGGATGTAAAGAGCACCAACCCTTATTTTTAATTAAAAAGGGATGATCTAAGGTAGTAACAACGCTTCCCTCATCAAATACGAGTCGAACAAGATCCTCGTGTTGAACGGCTAAAATGCCAGTAATTTGGGTAGTGAAGTAAACATTTTCCTTGTAATCATAACTCAATACTTGATCGCCTTTTTTTAGTGATGAAATCGGCATTGATTCCTTTTCATTGATCATCACCAGTGCGTCTGCCGAAAAACAAGCGGGACATCCTCCTTCAGGAGCTTTTCCTTTAATATCTTTTTGTTTACTTAGTTTACCTGCGTTTAACGCATAAATGCTTCGATGATCGGGACAAAATGAAACGCGCATTTCAACAGAACCTTTTCCGTCGAATTGTAGTTCTCCCGAATTGTAATCTTGGCTGGAAAGACGATTTTCAAGCAGTTTCTTATCTATGTATGAGAGGAGAATATTCTCAATTCCGGGATCAACGTACTCGGCAAAATGTTGTGAAATGTGAATTTCTTTGTTTTTATCTGCTTTGTTGATGTCGATAACCTTAATAGTTATTTTGGTCCAATATTCGGGTGCTTCTGTGTCATTCTCCTCCCAAAAGAGCCTATATTCCCTGGATTCCTCGTTGATGTGTAAAGAGAATTTAGATTCACCTTTTAGTTTTATGGCTGCACAGACTTCGTTTTTTCCATCTCCGTCCAAATCAACGTTTTGTTGCCAAAGGATTTTTTCCGCTTGTTCGTAATAGTTTATGACCGTTACCAGTCTTTTATCTTTTTCCGCCATTTGTTCATCCTTGAAATCAGGATTTATGTTGTACCAGGGCTGTTTTGAAAAGTAACTCTTGAGGTCTGCAGATTCAAACTGTTTCCCATATTTGGCAAAGATCGTGTTACGTTGGATGCGTAATTCTTCTTTGTTCAATTTAGAAAGCGAAGACAGATCAATTTCCGGGGCAGCATTTTCTTTTTTGTCGCTTGTTTCAGTGTTGTTGCTTTCATTAGAAACAGGTTCTTTTTGTTCATTACAACTCACGAAAAGAAGTGTCAGGATCAAGTAAAAAGTAGTTCTCATCAGTTCATTATTGGAAGCCCTCAATTTACTAATTATCGCTGAATAACTACAAGGATCAGAGACAATAATCACAACGTTGTTCGAACTGGATTTTATTCGGATTTAGCGGCCAAAGATTTGATGTCTTTCATTTCAAGTACGTTTTTCGGGTATCCGTATAGGGCAGCTTTGATCATAGCCTTAGCAAAATCTTTTAGGTCGATTATATAATTGGGTACCAGAAATTTTATGATCGGAAACATCCAGCGCGTGTATTTCAATGTTTTGTAATAGGTCTGCGAGGGTTTCAGAGGTAAATACGGATTTATTGCTGCCGGACGAAAACTATAGACGCTTTTAAAAGGCAGTTTCATCAGGTCATTTTCCGTTTTTCCCTTGACTCTTGCCCACATTAAACGGCCCTTTTCGCTACTATCGGTCCCACTTCCTGAAATGTAACAGAAGGTCATGTCCTTATTAAGCTCCGAAAGTGTGGTTGCAAAATTAAGTGTAAGCGAGTAAGTTAGTCGCGTATAATCTTCCTCATTTTTTCCCACGGATGTTACGCCTAAACAAAAAAAGCAAGCGTCGTATCCAACGAGTTGATCGGCAATGGGCGAGATGTCGAAAAAGTCTTCATGAAGTATTTCCTTCAATTTGGGGTGAGAGTATCCCGATGGTCTTCTACTTATGGAAAGAACTTCCTTTATGTGTTGGTTGTTTAAACTTTCAAATAATACACCTTCACCTACCATTCCTGTAACACCTGTAATGATTACTTTCAATTGCTCCATTGTACTTTCTTGACAGATTTTTTCAAATGTATAAATAAATAGCGTGGAATAATTTAGTTACTTCGGCTGATGCAAGGTGATCGGAATTGTAGAATTGTCACCATAAATTTTTAATTCGTTGATGTTAGCCGGTAAATTGAATCCATTTGCCAAGAGCGCTTCTTTGACGTTTTGCACTACTTGACCTTTGATTGAAAGAGCTTCCATGCCATATTCGAAGGTTTCTACCCAGAAATGTACTTTTAGATTTACCGTGCTAACGTCGAGAGAATCTGCGATGGTATAATTTCTATGGCCGTTATCCTCAAAAACCGTTGGCGTATCTTGAAGTGTTTTATTGATCAGCGCTATGGCAGCTTCAATGTTGTCTTCATAAGCTATTCCAACAATGAAGTCGAAACGAAAAAAACCATCTTCAGTATAATTGAATACCGGTTTTTTTATAACATCACTATTAGGAATATAGACATCTCTGCCATCGAAGGTTCTTAATTTGGTGTATCGAAATTCAATGTTTTTTACTTTTCCAAAAATGTCTCCTACGCTCACGGTTTCATTCACATTAAAAGGCCTATTGAAAGACAAAATGATACCTGATATGAAATTCTCACCGATGTCTCTAAATGCGAATCCAATAATTACTGCTGAGGCCCCGGCTGTGGCCAGCATTCCTGTGGCGATACTTTTTAAACCGGCAATTTGCAAAGCATAAATAATAAAAAGAGACAAAGAAATCAGCTTTATACCTTTGGAAAGAAAATTGAGCATTATGGGGTCACTCATTTTTCGTTCGATTGCTTTTTTGGAAAGTAGTGCAATTTTCTTTGACAAGTATACACCTAGTGCAATGATAAGAATTGCAAGTAATATTTTAGGTGTTTGTTTCAGTAAGGATATCCAGATTTCTTC
>JBFHIN010000264.1:0-3453 GCA_041596415.1 Crocinitomicaceae bacterium
GATACGACCTACATACGTAGAGAAATCCAAGGAAGTGATCAACATTTGGGTATTTCCCTCATCGATTTTACGCGGTGGGAAATAATCCAAAATTGTATCTAATAGATCTGTAATGTCAGTCTTAGGTTGTTTCCAATCTGTAGACATCCAACCATTCTTTGCAGAACCGTAGATCGTTGGGAACTCCAATTGCTCCTCATTAGCATCCAATTCGAACATCAGATCAAATACTTTTTCGTGTACTTCATCCGGTGTACAATTGTCTTTGTCCACTTTGTTGATCACTAACAACGGCTTAATACCCATTGATAACGCCTTTTGAAGAACGAAACGTGTTTGTGGCATTGGACCTTCAAAAGCATCTACCAAAAGACAAACACCATCGGCCATGTTCAATACACGCTCTACCTCACCTCCAAAGTCGGCGTGACCAGGAGTATCGATGATATTGATCTTTGTTCCTTTATAAGAAACGGATACATTCTTGGAAACGATCGTGATTCCTCTCTCACGCTCCAAGTCATTATTATCCATGATCAACTCACCAGTTAGGCGCTCACGTTCATTTACTACGTTACCTGCCTCAATCATTTTATCAACCAAAGTTGTCTTACCGTGGTCAACGTGTGCAATTATTGCAATGTTTCTAATTTCCATAAACTAATCTGAAAATCTATTTTTTAATTGGATTTATTTTTATTGAAAGGCTTACCAAAACTTCTTGGTCGGCTACCGCCACCTCCTGAGGTACTTCCTTCTCTACGTGGTCTGTCGTCACGACGACGAGCACCTGTTTCTCCTTTGCGATGACCTCCGCCACCACCTTGGAATTTTCCGCCGAAAGAAGAACCATCTCTACGTCCACCTCCGCGATTTCCGCCACCGCCTCCAGACTTGGATTTAGTAACTTCGATACTCACGTCGTGGCCTTCATAATTGGATCCGTTTACGCGACTTAAAATATTGTCTGCATACTCATTATCTGCTTCAAAGAAGGAATAAGAGGTCATAATATCAATACGACCAACACTTCCTGATTTCAATCCTGTAGCATCACATACCAAGCGAAGTAAACCACCAGGATTTAATCCATCTCTTCTACCAATACTAACAAAGAATCTAGTCTTTCCTGATTCAGTTTCGTTACCTCTTTTTCTACGAGGACCTCTGTCGTCGTCTCTGTCAGAACCTTTTGATGCAGCCGCATTCAAATCACCTGCTCTCTCGTAATATTCAATAAAACGATTGAACTCAGTAGAAACGAAATGCTTAATTACTTCTTCTTTCGATAAAGATTCGAATTCAGCCATAATTGTCGGCATGAATTTTTGAATCTCTTTCTCACGAACATCCGCCTTGATCACTTTATTAATGAGTTTCATTAACTGGATCTCACAAATCTCTTCCGAGTTAGGGATTGAACCTAACGTAAACGTAGTTCTCATTTGCTTCTCGATAGCACGGATCTTTCCACTTTCACGTGTATTGATCAATACCAACGACTCACCTTTTTTACCAGCACGAGCAGTTCTACCACTTCTGTGCGTGTAATTTTCGATATCATCAGGCAAGTTGTAATTGATAACGTGTGTAATGTTGTCAATATCCAAACCACGTGCAGCAACATCAGTTGCAACTAGGATCTGAATATCTTTTCTACGGAATCTATCCATCACACGATCACGTTGCTGCTGAGAAAGATCTCCGTGCAAAGGTTCTGCACTATACCCTTCTTTCCCTAATTTCTCAGCAACCGTTGCAGTTTCCTGGCGTGTGCGACAAAAAATAAGACCGTAGATATTTGGATTAAAATCGATCAAACGCTTTACAGCTGAATAACGATCCTTTTCTTTTACGACGTAATAGATATGGTCAATATTCTCATTACTTTGATTTTTATGACCAATAGAAACTTCCAATGGATTGTCCATGTAAGTTTTTGAGATGCGAGCCACTTCGGCAGGCATCGTTGCAGAGAACAACCAGACATTTTTAAATTCCGGTGTTGTTTCTAGGATTGCATCGATATCCTCTTTGAATCCCATGTTAAGCATCTCATCTGCCTCGTCCAATACTACGTATTCAACGTCAGCCAATGAAATTGCTCTACGATTGATCAAATCCATTAATCTACCAGGAGTTGCGACAATAACTGACGCTCCCTTTTTAATATCAGTCATCTGACGACGAATATCTGTTCCACCGTATACGGCAACGATATTTACGTTTAGATGAGTTGAAAATGATTGTAGATCTTTTGCGATTTGCAAACACAATTCACGCGTCGGACAAATAACTAATCCTTGTGGAGTTTTCGCGTGATTTTCAATGTTGTTTAATAAAGGTAAACCGAACGCTGCGGTCTTACCTGTTCCTGTTTGAGCTAAACCAACGAAATCGCTATCTGCACCTAAAAGGTGTGGAATGGCTTTTTCTTGGATCGGAGTAGGTGCTTCAAACCCCAGTTCTTTTAACGACTTCAGCACCTCACTCTTTAGCCCGAGTTCCTCAAATGTCATTCTTTCTATTTAAAATTGGCTGCAAAGGTAGGGAGAAAAAGAAGAAGTACGAAATTTATTTTTACCTACTGATTATCAACAGGTTACGATTAACAAATATTATTCTTTTCTATCTTCTGTCTTTTCTTGCTCTTTGGACTGCTGCGTGGGCTTTTCATCAGACTTTTCGGAATCCGTAATGCTCTGTGCAGGAATCTGAGAATCTTTTGGAGGAGTGAAACGAACTGCCTGATCAAGATCAGCGGCATACTGGTCAAGAGGACGGCGTATATCATTTGCTGTTTCCTCAATCAGTCCTTGCAGGTTCAAATCCTTTTTCATTTCTGCCCCTGACTTTTTGATCTCATGTTGCAATTCATTGGATGCATCTTTAATTTGACGGATGGTGCGCCCCATGGTTCGTGCTATACCCGGAATACTTTTCGACCCAAAAAAAATGAGAATGAAGACCAAAATGACCAAAATCTCCGAACCAGCTATATCATTTAAAAAAAGTAACATCCAAAACAAGTTTCAACCGCAAAGTTACAAATAATTGAACGTAATCTGGAAATGAAGCAATTATTCCATGCCGTTAAAAAAAAAGAAAATATACGTTAAGAATTCCTCAAACCTGGGTATTTGACTTCAAGGCATCCCAAACCAATTCAAAAAGTTGATTCTTCTTTTCCGCCTCGTTGATCAACTGTGCATTAGACCTTACGTGTAAAACCGTACTCTGAACCATGGACGAAATCAACTTGTAAAGGAAGAATGGATCCATGGGCTTAAACCGCTGCTCATCAATCCCCTTTTGAATAAACTCAAGAAACAGTTGCACGTAGCGATGCGCTCGCTCGTTATTCTGATCATAGTAACTTGAGTTTTCGTACTGCCGGACAAAATCGAAATCGTGCTCATTTTCGATGTTCCACTCAATGATCGCTAACCACAA
>JBFHIN010000265.1:0-3425 GCA_041596415.1 Crocinitomicaceae bacterium
ACCATGATCAGTGCAAAAACACCCAATTGAAGTGGATAAATCCTCGTGAATTCGAGTTTATTTATCATTGTTCAGTTCTGTATAAAATTGATCAAATTGCTTTAAAGATGCCGCTCGAGTTGCTTTTTCAGAGATAAGTTGCTTGTTTATTTTTCTACATGCATCGCTATCAATTGTTAGGGCAAATTCCAAAGGGTTTTCACCCGTTTTTTCAATAATTCCGTTGAGTCCATCAGTTATCCATTCACGACTTACAGCAAGATCCGAAACGACAGGAATACAACCGGCCGACATCGCCTCTAGTAAACTCACAGATGTCCCGTCACTTTCAGGTATAGAAACATACATCATTGAGCGCGCATAATATTCCCGATTATCCGATTTATCCAGCCAACCCACAAAATTAACGGAATTAGTTATGTTGAGATTATAGACAAGTCGTTTCAATACTTCAGTTTCACTTCCGCTTCCGGCAATCACTAATTTCCATTCAGGATTGATTTTCAAGAAGTCATTGAAATAATGTACAATGCGATCGATGCGATATAAGGGCTCGTGAAGTCTGTTTGAATAGATTATTTGTTCTTTTTGCTGAGCTTCAATGGGATCAATACCGTATTGTAAAAAACGATATTTTCCAGCCGCAGGAACCAAATGATCCATTACCTCAATCATCTCTGCTGAATCAGCAGTTACGATGGCAGACCTTCTCATCGCTTGCTTCACCAAAAAAGCATAAAGCGGATTTTTCTTTGGCACCAAAAGAACATCACTTCCCCACGCAGTTGAAATAACAGGAATTCCAAGTTTTGAAGCCATTCTGGTAACTAGGTATGCGGCCCTGTTCAACTGATGCACATGAATAACATCGGGTTTCAGGTGCTTGAGCAATTTCTTTAACTCCGAATTTTTCGAAAACCAATTAGAAACGGATATCTTGCGAAAATTGATCGTAAATACTTCTTTGACATCTTTATTTTGTACAGTGTTTTCGGTAAGCCAATACACTTCATGTCCCAAAGTGGATAACGCACTCAAGTAGGAAGTGACATGTACTGAATCAGGTCCGACTTGAAGTATTTTCATTTTTCTAAAAGTATTTCGATGAGTTTCTTCAACTTTTCAACTTGTTTTTTTCTGTGTAGATTTTCCACATCCTCAGTTTCAGCCCACATATTCACCCCATTTTGCCAATCTGAAATCGCCTTTTCCAATTGGTGCTCAATTTCTTGCTCATCCTCAAAAGACATAACATAACCGGCATGTAGATCATTAATCAGTTCTGCTGCTACATCGTTTGTATCAATACAGGCAAAAATAGGTTTTTGAACTGAAAGGTAATCAAATAGTTTTCCTGTGAAAACGCCTTTTCTTTCGGATGTGGGGTGTAAAAGTAAGTTAACATCCATTAGCATCATCAACTGAATGGCTTGGTGATAATCGACTGGAGGATGAATGGTTATGCTTTCTTGCAATGATCTTGGAATATGGAAATTCTGATGTACACCGTAAAGTTCCACTTTTATTTTTTGACCTTTGTCTACGAGTTTGGCCAATGCTGTAAAGAATATATCTGGTTTGATCGACCCGTAGAATGTTCCAAAATAACCTACAGTAAAAACATCGCTCTTCGCTGTATTTTCTACATTTCGACGATATTCATGATTAAATCCATTTCTTATCTCTTCGAAATATTTCACATTTCTCATTTCTTTTTTGAAATACTTCAAAATAGGATCACTTACAGAAGTTACTGCTATGGCGTATTTGTCCACCAGTTGTTCTACTTCCAAAAGCTGTCTTTTGGCATCGCCGGAAATGAACGAATTATGAGACATTTCGTCACGCATGTCCGCAATCCATAATGTTTCAGGATAATGTTTGCGGAATTCAATGGCTACCAAATGTGCTTCCTGGGGACTAAAAGAACTGATCATTAAGTCAAAAGGTATTTTATTGTGCGAAGCAATTAACTTTTTTACTGTCGCATTTTTCCATTGATTCAATGGATTTTTAATGATCTTGGATATAAGGATGCGAATTAACACTTTAAACTTATGGAAAAGTGCATGGTCTGTTTGTTTATCGCGCAATTTTTCAAATAGCCAGTTGGAAGACGAATAAAAAACAGTGATTGTTCGTTTATTATCATCAACTTTTCTAGAGGCACCGAGTGTAAAAACTTCAAGGTCAAAATCTTCACTCAAATATTGAGCGAACGCTTCCATTCTATTGGTCGCCACACTATGATTTGGTGGATACCAGGTGGTAATCAGCGCTATTTTTTTTCTTTTTTTCACAGTCCCTTTAGGTGTTCAATATAATTAGCTATAATTTTCTTTTTTTCAAATGCTGTCTGAATTCTCAAGGCTACCTCTCGGTTGGGTTTATTCGCTCTTTTGAATACAATATCCAGGCAATCCACAAGAACTTCTTTTAGTTCCTGACCTTGCTGTAATAAATGTACATCTTCCAACGGATAGGTCCAAATCACTTCACATCCGTGCGACAGTGCCTCTAACACTGAAATTGAGAACCCATCATGTTCTGTCAGCCTTAGAAAAATAGCTGAATCACTTAATCCTTTGGCAAAGCTCTCTTCGTCAGTCCAACCCTTCAAAACAACGTTACTTGGCAGTTGCCCATCAAATTCAGACATACCGTATATATCAAAATTAATATCCGGCAATTCTTTAGCCGCTTGAAGGATCTTAGGTAAACCATAGAAATCTTGGCGTTTTTGAGGAACATAGGACATCACCCTAATCTGTTCATAGGATGGAGCAACCTGAACTGCGTTCAAATGTTTAAAATGAAGTAAAGAAATAGGTACGCCCAATTGCTGAACTTCTTGAATCAACCAAGGTGCATCGGCATAATGCGTAGCATATTCAAGGTATTTTCGATTCAAAGAATTTGATTGCATGCGTTCAAGGGCAATTTTAGCATCTGTACCCATCCATTGCATAACGAGTTTTTTCTTGCATCGCAAAACCCAGTTTAATGACCCACTTTCATCCGTAACTCCATTCATTGAGATAACTAGATCAGAAATTGGCGTTAGAAAAAGAAATTTCAGTCGGTCCAATGTTGAATTATAGGTATCTAAAAAGATATACGAATTGGAACCATCAATTTCTTGTAAGTCCTTTGCTAAACGCTGTGAAAATAAAGGTAGACCGTTAATTAAGACTCTCATGATTTTTTTTGATCATTCGGTAATACCACATTAAGTTTAAGATATAGTATACACAAAAAGCTCCGGAATAAAAATAAAGTGCAGTTTGAAAATTCCATCCAAAAGATACGGCAAGAAATAAACTCAAAACACTTATGGTATAACCGAAAACACTCAGTCCATAGGCTTCACGCTGCTTATTCATTAGAATCGGCAGACCCGAAATTGGTGATGTTATGAATGAAAA
>JBFHIN010000266.1:0-3425 GCA_041596415.1 Crocinitomicaceae bacterium
TATTAGAACTTCCGTTTATCAAAAGCATGACATGTTAGATGCTATGGCAAGTATGCTATACAAAAACAACATGTTCAAAGAAGCAGCAGAGATTTATTCTACGGAAGCAAAATTCTACAATGCTGTTTCTGAATACGACAGTACTTCAATCTTCAATGCATCGCTTTGCTATGAAAAGGCTGGAGATTATGGAATGGCTGCTAAAGGATATGCTGAATTAGCGAAAGCCGGTTACAGAGGAACAACTACTTACGTATTGGCATCTGGAGCTTATCGTAAAAATGGTCAAGTTGAAGAAGCGAAAAAGATAATCTCTGAAGGAAGAACTAAGTATCCATCAGATAGAGATTTGCTATTAGAGTTGGTAAATACTAACATTGATGCAGGTGATGCCGCAGGTGCTGAGGCTGCTTTAAACGAAGCGATTAGCAAAGACCCTAACAATAAGCAATTGCATTATACGATTGGAACAATTTATATTGACTTGAAAGAAAATGCTAAAGCTGAACAGGCACTTAACAAAGCATTGGAGATCGATCCTAATTATATTGATGCTTTATATCAATTAGGTGCACACCTTGTAACATGGGCCGGTGATACTAAAACAGCTGCAAATCAGTTGAAGTTCGGAGATCCTAATTACGATAAAATGATGACTGAATCTGAAGCAATTTATAAGAGAGCCATTAATCCTTTGGAAAAATATATCAGTAAAAATCCAAACGATAAAGACGTTTTGAACATCTTGTTTCAATTAAACAGAAGCTTAGGAAATACTGAAAAGGCATTGGAGTACAAGAAAAGAGCAGATGCTCTGAAATAGACCCAATTGTTAAATATTGTTTAAAGCCGTTCTATTCAGGACGGCTTTTTTTTGTTAACTATTTGCAATCCACTTTTTTGTTGTAAATTTGCAGCACAAAAATAAGCTGCAGCCTCATTATCAAGCAGTTTTTATTAACAACTTTCGAGATTTGAGGCACTCGAAATACAAATTTTTAAAGCCAAATGGCAGATTTACAAAAGCAGGGAACTGCAGATTTTGACTGGGATGCGTTAGCATTAGACGGTTATTCAAGAACACAACGTGCTGAACTTTCAGACCGTTACGAAGACACACTTACATCAATCAATGAAAAAGAAGTAGTTGAAGGTACAGTTGTTCTACTCACAAAAAAAGAAGTAATTATTAACATCGGATACAAATCTGAAGGTGTTGTTCCTGCTTCTGAATTTCGTTACAATCCTGATTTAAAGGTTGGTGACAAGGTAGATGTTTATGTAGAAAGTCAAGAAGACAAGACAGGTCAATTGATTGTTTCTCACAGAACAGCTCGTATGCACAAAGCGTGGATCCGTGTAAACGATGTTTTACGTACTGGTGAAGTTATCACAGGTTATGTAAAGTGTCGTACTAAAGGAGGTCTTATCGTCGATGTATTTGGAATTGAGGCATTCTTGCCTGGTTCTCAAATCGATGTTAAGCCAATTCGTGATTACGATGTTTACGTTGGTAAAAACATGGAGTTCAAAGTTGTTAAAATCAACCAAGAGTTCCGTAACGTTGTTGTTTCTCACAAAGCGCTTATTGAAGCTGAACTTGAGGAGCAGAAAAAACAGATCATTTCTGGACTTGAAAAAGGTCAAGTATTGGAAGGAACTGTTAAGAACATCACTTCATACGGTGTGTTCATTGACCTAGGAGGTGTAGATGGATTGATCCATATTACAGACCTTTCCTGGGGACGTGTTAACCATCCGGAAGAGATCGTTGAATTAGATCAAAAATTAAACGTTGTAATTCTAGACTTCGATGATGACAAAAAACGTATCGCTTTAGGTCTTAAGCAACTTCAACCACATCCATGGGATGCTTTGGATACTAACTTAAATGTTGGTGACAAAGTTCAAGGTAAGGTAGTAGTTATGGCTGATTACGGTGCATTTGTTGAAATCGCTCCAGGAGTAGAAGGATTGATCCACGTTTCTGAAATGAGTTGGTCTCAGCATTTACGTTCAGCACAAGATTTCTTGAATGTTGGGGATTCAGTTGAAGCTGTTATCCTAACATTGGATCGTGAAGAGCGCAAAATGTCATTGGGTATTAAGCAATTAATGCCAGATCCATGGGCTGATATCGAAAACAAATACACAGTTGGTTCTAAACACACAGCTAAAGTTAGAAACTTTACAAACTTTGGTGTCTTCGTTGAGTTAGAAGAAGGAGTTGATGGATTGATCCACATTTCTGATCTTTCTTGGCAAAAGAAAATCAAGCACCCATCTGAATTCTGTAAAGTAGGAGATCAAATGGAAGTGGTTGTTTTAGAAATCGACAGAGAGAACAGAAGAATTTCTTTGGGTCACAAACAACTTGAAGAGAATCCATGGGATGTATTTGAAACGATCTTCGGAGAAGGTTCAGTACACCAAGGAACGATCATCGAGAATAAAGATAAGTCAGGAATTGTTGCACTTCCATACGGGGTTGAAGGAATTTGTCCTTCTAAGCACTTACGTAAAGAAGACGGAACAAACGCAAAAGTTGAAGAAACTCTTGATTTCAAAGTGATCGAGTTCAACAAAGAATCTAAAAAGATTGTTGTTTCTCATACACGTACGTTTGAAGAAGGTGAAGACAAACCAACTACAACAGCAAAAGCTGGTAAAAAAGGTGGTTCTTCAACTCAACAAGCAGTAAAACAATTGAATCAAAATACAGAGAAATCAACTCTTGGTGATCTTGATGCACTTGCTGAATTGAAAGAAAAAATGGAGAAAGGAAAATAATCCGATCCAATAATTTCGATACAAGAAAAGCCGCTTGAAAAAGCGGCTTTTCTTTTTAATTATAATTTTTAATTTACTGAATTGGCAAAAGAAATTAATCGATCTTCCGTTTGAAATCCAACAGTCTGTTTTATTAATTTGCCTTTTGCATCAATGATCAAAAGTGTTGGGTAAGCACGAACTTTATACATCCTAGATAATTCAGTTCCATCAGCATCCTTTTCACAATCAATTTTTAAATTGATGAATTTCTCATTGAAAATATTTCCCACCTCCTCATTTTTAAATGTTGTCGCTGCCATCTTTTTACACGGTCCGCACCAACTAGTATAGGCATCAATAAAAATTAATTTCCCTGATTCTTCAGCAAGTTTTTTAGCCTCTTCCAACGAAATATGCTTAAACTTTATCCCTTCTCCACCTTCTCTGTTCTCTGAAGATTTCATTGATGTGAAAACCAACATAAGCAGTGCAAAGGCAATAAATCCAATACTCTTTTTCATAACAGTTATTTTTTTACAATTTACAAACTATTTAATAATAAGCATCCAATAAATAAATTGAAGCTTAAAGTGATTAATTTTGTTTTCAAAAACCATTCCAAGATAAATGTCGTTTTCCATTCACTTTCATAA
>JBFHIN010000267.1:0-3410 GCA_041596415.1 Crocinitomicaceae bacterium
AGAAGTGTGCTTTTTGGATTTCGGAATGATGGGAAGCATCATGGAGCGTGACATTGAAATGTTTGGGAAACTTTTTATTTCGGTTCAGAATAAGAACATAAAAGGCGTAATTCGAGCCTTACAGCAGATGTCACAGGTGACCGTAATTCCAGATATGCGTTCATTGGAATTTGCTGTGAATGAGTTCGTACAAAATTATCAGCAAGGTGTCCATGAAAATGAAATGTCCAATGTGCTTATGCAACTTAAGGATGTGATTGTTGATCATGGATTAAATGTACCGGGTCATTTCTTCTTGTTAGCAAGGTCGATGGTTACTGTAGAGGGCGTAATTCGCCGTCTAGATCCTGAATTAGATGTGTTGGATGTTGCAAAACCATATCTCATACGCGCGATAACGAAGAGATTCAACCCTTTTACGTTGGGTAAAAAAGTACTTACGGGACTTGCGGAATTTAGCTCCTACATGGAAGATTTTCCATTAGACCTTAAAAATGCCATTCGTAAGATCAATAATGGAAAAGTAAGCGTTGATCTTACCCATAAAGGTATTGATCCAATGATTCACACAATAAACCGTGTTACGAAACAAATCATCCAATCCTTGCTAGCTGCTGGCTTTGTTATTGGATCAGCCATGTTTATTATCGATAAAGTTGAACCACTTTATCATGGATATTCTGTCTTTGGAATTATCGGTAGTGGCATCGCTGTAGTTTTAGCGTACGGCATGTGGCGTGACCTCCGTAAGGGAGACCACGACGACTGGAAAGGATGGAAAGATTGATTTTATCCTCTTGACAAAGCTTTTCTAAAATGCCCAAAAGCTAATTGCATTTCATCCTGGAATACTTCAAATCTTGTTCTTTCAGGTTTCTTGCGCATGCTGTCAATAACTTCAACCACTTTTTTAGAAGTATCTTCATAGGCTTTGCTTACTTTTTCTCTTAAAGCGGGCACGTTATCTTTCATTTTGATTAATTGCTCTTTAAGTTTAGCTAGCATTTCAAGCAATACACTATAGGATTTCTGTAAGAACTTATTTGCTCTTAACGAACTTTCTATCTCATTAATAAGCATTAAACTGCGTCTACGAATTTTATGAAAAGCTTCCACTGACTCTGATCTACCAAGCGCAATTTGCACCCTCAATTCATCGATTTTTCCGCGAACAATCTTCAATTGTTTTCTAGTTTCTTCACTTCTTTCGATTAGAGATTCCTTGACCACACCATAACGATCAACGATCTTGTTATAACGTTCCACAAGTTTTTGCTTTCTATCGTCGAATTGAACCTGCATTTTATCCAATGATTCGGCAGACTTTCTCAATCTTGAAGCAAAACCTTCCAAAACTCCGACTTCACTCATTTCCGCTTGAGCTTCTACTACATCTTTTTTTACTTCTTTCATGACTCTATTTTTTCTGTTTTACAGAAGATAGATAAAACATAGTTCCGAATCAAATAGAATCAGTTAAACGATACTAAAATTCAGTAAAATCAGACTTTTGGCTTGAAAATATTCAGGTAATCGAGCCAGTAAATAACTTTCAGCGAAAGACTGTTTGCCGCTGCATTATCAAATAAATTCTCCAGATTATTGAAATAATTCGCTTCGATAGACGCATCCTGGGAGAAAATAGAATTTTTCCAAACCAAACTTAATTCACTTCCCGGTAGGAATACCCATTTATAGACGAAATCGATAGTGAAGGCGTTATAATTAGTGTTGTAGACAGATTTACCGCTTTGATCAAATCCGTCGAAATTTATGGGAGACAAAGTTCCATCCTCTTGAAGGAGCGAAAAATTGTCGTAGCTTAAAGATGTTCTGTAATGGCGTAAGCGAAATGTAATACCGGATCTGTTCGTTAGTGTATACCTGATATCTATTGTATTGGTCCAATTGGTGCGATCGCGTTGTCCAAAAATAATACCCTCAGGAATATTTTGAGCCGTGCCAAAAGCAACCGCATATCCCTCGCCATTTACAATAAAACTGTTTTCGTATTTATAGATGAGAAATAGCTTATCATTGATGCGTACTCTAGGACTGATATTGAAAGAATAATCTTGCCAATTGTTTCGTTGAATGAAGCTATAGTTAATACCTGCATCTAAGGCAAAACGTTTTTGATAATTGGAAGAAATCCATCCCCCAACATTTGTCCAGGTAGGTCTTACAAAAAAGCGGTTAGCACTTCTTGGTTCAAAGTAATCATAACTTTTTGTTAGGCTATTATTTACGTTTAATCCTGCTGCATGAAATTTTCGGGAATTCATGAAACAAGAAAGATTCAAATAGCTACCCGTATATGCATTTGGCGCATACAAACGGTTGTATGAGAAGTTAAGATTAGTTGAAAACTGATTGATCTTCCAAAATGGTTCGAATATTCTGTAACTGATTCTACCATCTACGATGCGTTTATTGTTGTTTAAATTGAATCCTAAATCGTTTGGATCATACGTGTTCGACTCTTCAAAATAACCTGCCGAATATATCATTGTTCCCGTTTGTTTCCCCGCAGAAAGACCTAAGTTATAACCACTTTCTCTAAAGGATTCCTGAGATTTAATTGATAATGTACTTTTTGTGCTGACATAGAAATGATTGTTTTCAGTATTGAATTTAGCATTGAAACCACTCACGTTGGCATCGTAAAAATGACCTTCCCGAAGCACGTTGGTATTAGTAAAAGTGACAGAACTATTATTTCTTAAATTTTGATCAATAACCAGCACATTGTAATTAGTGAATGGATTGATAACGATACTTCGTTCTTCACCGGTTAGTCCATTAACCGCTGTTGCGGATTGTTGTGCTGTCATTGCATTAAAGACACCTATTCCTGTTCCTTTTTTTGTTCTTCCTGAAAGTTTAGAAGCGTTGTACAATTGAGATGTACCTGGTACATTGGTCAGGTATTCATTGTTCTGTAAGTTGGTATAAAGTACCGCTTTAGGAGATTGAACCCCAATTCTTCTTGAATAGAAAAGGTTTGATTTATTAAAGAGTTCTGTTCCCTCTGTAAAAAACTGTCTGTTTTCATTGAACTGGATTTCGAAGGGACTTAAATTCAACACTTGATTATCAAAAACTACTTGTCCAAAATCGGGAACAAGGGTTACATCGAGCGTAAATGCTTCATTCAGTCCATACTTCACATCCATACCCCCATTGAACCGCGAAGTCCAGTCTTTTTGATTCGAATGATGAGGGAAATGGTCTACATAAGTGGATAAATAAGGCATAAAGGCTAATCGAACTGGAGGATCTATCCCTACAAGATTCGTAATTGTGCCACTTTGTGCCACGCGATTTTCAAAACTTGGATCAATCGGTGCCCAGCTGCTCTCTTCTCGGTTTATACTTGAATATCGAAAGAAATTTATTCCCCAGTCCTG
>JBFHIN010000268.1:0-3405 GCA_041596415.1 Crocinitomicaceae bacterium
CGACAGATTCCAATGTTTCAGCATCTGCTGGTGATTACATTTTCGAACCATCGAAAGAGGAGATTGTTACAGATTTGATCCCGAAATCATTGAAAGTTCAATTGTTCAAAGGTTTGTTGGATTCACATGCTTCTGAGCATGGAGCGCGTATGACGGCAATGCATAAAGCGACGGATAATGCGAAAGAATTACAACGTTCGTTGAAATTGAGTTACAACAAGGCACGTCAGGCGGCCATTACTAATGAGATTTTAGAGATTGTTGGTGGAGCCGAAGCATTGAATGCTTAGTAAACAAAATAATATAAAAAAAAGGGCAGTAGAAATACTGCCCTTTTTTTTTGCGGTTAACGTAAACAAAAACTTAAAACGGATTCCAGGAATTCTTCCTGTGCCTCTGCGTGTACCCAGTGCCCAGCATTTGGAATAGTTAAAAATGTGCTGTCAGGGAATAGATCTTCTAGTTCTTTAATGTCTTCATCCGTAATGTAATTGGAAAGTTCACCTCGAATAAAGAGCGTAGGAAGCATAATTTCATTCAAAGGTAGTGCTGTTAGAATTTCGGGCATTTCGCTTTCTAACACCTTTAAATTCATCCTCCAGGCTAGTTTTCCTTTTTCTTTCCAGTACAGATTTTTTAATAGGAACTGGCGTACCCCATCTGAATCAATGTGCTCGGTCAAAATGGATTCAGCTTCACTTCGTGCCTTAATATTGGGCAGATCTATGGCATGCATTCCGGCGAGTATGTGTTGATGATGCATGGGATACGTTTTATTAGCAATGTCCACCACGATTAGTTTGTCAAGAACGTCAGCATGATCGTTAGCAAACTGCATGGCAACCTTCCCTCCCATGGAGTGACCCAATAATATTGTTTTTTCAAGTTGAAGGTCTTGAACTAGCTCGAACAGATCTTCACTCATCGATCGGTAAGAAAATTCGTCAGACCATTCGGAATGACCATGATTTCTGAGGTCAACCAATATAACACGAAAATAATCAGCTAATTTTTTGGCATGGGTTTGCCAATTATCGGAATAACCAAATAATCCGTGTAGAATGATCATGGGCTGACCTGAACCCATTTCGCGATGGTATAGCTGCATATTTTGTTGAATGATCTAAAACATTTTTTAATCAAATGAATTTTTAAATGTTCATTTGAATTTTAACTAATTATTGGTGTTGAAATTTTGCAAATAGGATTATTTAATTCCTCTGGGACTAGTTTTTCCAACAGAAAATTGTCGGTCGTTCAACTCCTCAATCAATTTCACCATCTGATCCACATTAACTAGTTTAGAATCAAAAGATATTTTTGCTGTTTGTTGTGCTCTTCCTTCCACAAAGTCGTATTGAACTCTGTGAACGCCCCCAGTCTCTTTTAGTGCCTTACGGATACTTCCTCCACAACCCATTTCGCAACTCATTCCCGAAATTTCCATTTCGACCATTTTGTCGGCGATTACTTGTTTTGTGTTAGTTACAGTAACGTGTTCTCTTTTTACAAGAATTTCCTTCGGCTCAGTAGAACAAGAAAAAAACAAGGAAATTATGGGCAGTACGTATAAACACTTTTTCATAAAGAGGAATTATTGAAAACTGTTCAAAGATAAGACTTACGGGGCTTTTAGGAAAGATTATTTGTTAAAAGATGCATATTGAACTCATGCAGCTTTACGCTTACATAGATATATATAGCGCGGATACATGTATATTTGCAACAATGAAGATCAAAGAAGCCAAATTCGTAATATCTAATACAGATTATAAAAAATGTCCGGAAGATGGAAAGCCGGAATTTGCCTTTATCGGGCGATCCAACGTAGGGAAATCCTCACTTATCAATATGATCGTCGGTCACAAAAACTTGGCAAAAACTTCGGGTAAGCCGGGAAAAACACAGTTGATCAATCATTTTGTGATCAATGACGAATGGTATTTGGTCGATCTTCCAGGATATGGATATGCCAAAGCATCTAAAACATCGCGTGCGCAATGGGAGAAGTTTATTGCTGATTTCCTTACGAAACGTGATACACTGATGAATATTTTTGTTTTGCTCGACTCGCGTTTGGAGCCACAAAAAATAGATCTGGAATTCATGAATTGGTGCGGTGAAAATCAGTTGCCGTTTTCCATGGTTTTTACTAAGATCGATAAATTATCATCCTCTGCACTACAAAAGAATCTGACTAAGTATAAAAAAGAAATGCTTAAATATTGGGAGGCCTTACCCCCTGTATTTGTTACTTCCAGTGTTTCCACTTTTGGAAAAGAAAAGATACTCAACTACATCGAGCAAATTCTTCAAGACTAAGTGTCCGAACGAATTAAACAATTAACTAGATAAGAATTTATTTTTCTCTTTTATCTTTGCCGCCATGGAACAGAAAGAAGATAAATTAAAGGAAGTGATTTCGCATGCAAAGGAATACGGTTTTGTGTTCCCTTCCTCTGAAATATATGATGGTTTGGCAGCGACCTACGACTACGGTCAGTTGGGTTCTGAGCTGAAAAACAACATCAAGACCTATTGGTGGAAAGCGATGGTGCAAATGCACGAGAATATTGTGGGAATTGATTCCGCGATCTTCATGCATCCAACTACTTGGAAAGCTTCCGGTCACGTTGATGCTTTTAATGATCCACTCATTGATAATAAGGATTCAAAAAAACGCTATAGAGCTGATGTGCTGATTGAGGAACACATCGAGAAGATCAGACAAAAGATCGAAAAGGAAGTAGACAAAGGAAAAAAGAAATTCGCAGACAGCTTTGACGAAATGCAGTTCAGAGCTACTAATCCAAACGTCATCCGCAACCAGCAGAAAATTTCGGAAATCGAGGACCGTATGCGTAAAACGCTAGAGGAAAGTGATCTGGAGGGGGTCTATCAGTTGATTGTTGATCTTGAGATCGCGTGCCCGATCAGTGGTTCTAAAAACTGGACAGAAGTGCGTCAGTTCAACTTGATGTTCTCTACTGAATTAGGATCAGTGGCCGGCGATGCTGCCACCATCTACCTTCGTCCTGAGACAGCTCAAGGTATTTTTGTCAACTTTTTGAACGTTCAGAAATCCGGTCGAATGAAAATTCCTTTCGGTATTGCACAAATCGGAAAAGCGTTTAGAAATGAGATCGTAGCTCGCCAGTTTATTTTCCGTATGCGCGAGTTCGAACAAATGGAAATGCAGTTTTTTGTTCGTCCGGGAGAAGAAATGCAATGGTATAATTACTGGAAGGACGTTCGTGTAAAATGGCACAAGGCGCTTGGACTTGGTGATGATAATTACCGTTTCCACGATCATATTAAATTAGCACATTACGCAAATGCGGCTGCGGATATTGAATTCAATTTCCCTATGGGCTTCAAGGAGCTGGAAGGAATTCACTCAAGAAC
>JBFHIN010000269.1:0-3399 GCA_041596415.1 Crocinitomicaceae bacterium
AAACATTGGGAACCGTAGTGATCACAGTCATATTAAATTCACGCTCCAAACGTTCTTGGATGATCTCCATGTGCAACATGCCCAAGAATCCACATCGGAATCCAAAACCAAGTGCTGCTGATGATTCTGGTTCAAATACCAAAGATGAATCGTTCAACTGCAATTTTTCCATGGAATAACGCAATTCTTCGTATTCATCCGTATCCACTGGATAAATCCCGGCAAATACCATCGGTTTCACGTCCTCAAATCCTTTGATCGGCGTTTCGCACGGATTTTCAAAAGAAGTGATGGTATCCCCAACCTTTACTTCGTTCGCTTGTTTGATCCCTGAAATGATGTAGCCCACATCACCTGCACGCACTTCATTCTTCGGACTCAAATTCATTTTTAATATCCCGATCTCATCGGCATTGTATGTTCTTCCGGTGTTAAAGAATTTTACTTTTTCACCTTTCTTGATCACACCGTTTCTCACGCGATAATAAGCAATGATTCCTCTGAACGGGTTAAAAACCGAGTCGAAGATCATGGCCTGAAGTGGCGCATTTTCATCTCCTTTTGGCGCAGGAATTTTATGGATCACCGCTTCCAAAATTTTATCCACCCCCAAACCAGTTTTTCCGGAGGCAGGAATAATGTCCTCAAGATCACAACCGATTAAGTCGATGATCTGGTCGGAAACTTCCTCAGGCATAGCACCTGGCAAGTCCATTTTATTCAGAATAGGAATGATCTCCAAATCGTGCTCCATCGCCAAATAAAGATTGGAAATAGTTTGAGCCTCAATACCTTGTGCTGCATCTACGATAAGGAGCGCGCCTTCACATGCTGCAATGGAACGCGAAACTTCGTAGGAAAAATCCACGTGTCCCGGAGTGTCAATTAAATTTAATATGTAATCCTGACCCTCAAATTTGTAATTCATCTGAATGGCGTGGCTCTTGATCGTAATTCCTCGCTCGCGCTCAAGATCCATATCGTCGAGTGCCTGCGCCTTCATGTCGCGATCTGAAATGGTTCCCGTAGCTTGCAATAGTCGATCAGCAAGTGTACTCTTTCCGTGGTCAATATGTGCAATAATGCAAAAATTGCGAATGTGCTTCATAATATTCTTCTCAAAATCAATCCCCTCTATAGCAGAAGGCTTGCAAAAGTACGCCAAAAAAATGATACAATTGGTATGTAAAATGATGTATACAACACGTTTTTAAAGGCATAAAGGAAATTCATAAAACAAGAGAAGGGGAAACTGGCATTTCCCCCTCCCAAAACCTAAACTACTACTACTTATGAAAACTAACTTTTACTACTAACGGCAGTTTCAAATCTTATGCCAGACTTCTCACTGACCGTTGTTGTATCTGCTACAACTTAATAAACGACCGTGACCTTGAAAAATTACACGACATCCCATTATTTAACACTTTTTAAGAGAGGAACGTACCACTTGAAAAGGGATTATGGAAGTGGAGGTGATTCATACAGATGGGTTTATCAACACAAAGGGTGAAAAAAATTCGCAATTCATAAGAATGGGACACGGGATAAATGATTAATTTCGTCGGTGATGAGTAGCAACGCAGACAAATTCAGTAAAAGAGGAGTAAGGACCAGTTATGTTTCCACTGTGATCGGGATTTCCTTGGTATTGTTTACGATCGGCCTGGTTCTGGGCGGTGTTTTCGGTCTGGACAATATTCAAAAACAGGCGAAAGAAAGTTTGCAGGGAGATTTGTTCTTTCAGGCTGAGATGCAAGATGCGGACATCAAACAAATTGAGCAAGAATTGAAAACATGGGATGAGTTTAGTGATGTTTTCTATGTGTCGCCCGAAAGAGCCATCGAAGAGTTTTCAGGTATGGATCAAAGTACGGATCAGATCTTGTCAATTTTTGACGGTGAAAATCCACTACCCCCAACTATCGGTTTTAAGCCCAAGGAAAAATTTGCTACCAAAAAAGGAATGGAGGATATCAAAGCGAAATTACTAGCTGCTTATCCTGATCAGATCGATGAGGTAAATTATGACAAAGCAAGCGTTGAATCAGTGAACTTAGGATTCAAACAATTTGTTTTTCTGTTTTTAGCAGTGGCCGTATTGCTGATCATCGTGGCTGTGGCTATGATCAACAATACAATTCGTATGGCACTGTACTCCAAAAGATTTACCATAAAAACGATGCAACTTGTAGGAGCCAAGCCCACCTTCATTCGTCGACCTTTCTTATGGCAATCGATCCTGCAAGGATTTGTTTCAGGTATCATTGGTTTGGCTTTGTTAATGACCTTGTTTTACGCACTGAACAATACCTTGGATGCCATTGAAATCAGTTATTCGTTGAACACCTTTTTGATGCTGGTTGGTGCCATCTTATTGATCGGAATTGTAATAACCTTTGTGTCTACCTGGTTTGCGCTTAACAAATATTTGCGCATGAAGTTGGACGATTTATATTAATTTTGAACCATGGAGGATAAAAAATACATGTTTGGCTTTCAGCCTGAGAACTACAAGATCTTATTGATCGGATTGGCGATCAATGTTATTGGTTTCTTATTGATGATCGGTGGTGCAACGGAAGATCCTTCAAAGTTTGATGCAGGAGAATTGTTCAGTTTCAGAAGAATTACCCTAGCTCCAATGTTCATCGTTGCAGGTTATGTCGTGATCATCTATGCGATCATGAAGAAAAAGCAGGTTAAGAAAGACTAATCCATGGATCTTTTACAAGCAATCGTTCTGGCCATCGTTGAGGGCTTGACTGAATTTTTACCCATTTCGTCTACGGCACACATGATCTTTACCAGCTCGTTCTTTGGAACAGAAGGTGATGAGTTTGTGAAAATGTTTCAGGTATCCATTCAATTTGGTGCGATACTTTCAGTGATCTGGCTTTACGCGAAGAAGTTTTTTGATTTTAAAAACCTCAACTTTTATTTTAAGTTGGCATTTGCTGTAGTGCCGGCGTTGGTTTTGGGGAAATTATTTGACGATAAAATCGAGGCGGTGCTTGAAAAACCCATACCTATTGCCGTGGTGTTGATCGTTGGCGGGGTCATCCTTTTATTTATCGACCGTATCTTTAGCCGAACTTTTATTGACACTGAAAAGGAGGTTTCCTATAAAAAAGCTATAATAATTGGTTTTTGGCAATGCTTGGCCATGATGCCGGGAACCAGTAGATCAGCCGCTTCAATCGTTGGTGGGATGCAGCAAGGTTTAACTAGAAAAATGGCGGCCGAGTTCAGTTTCTTTTTAGCTGTTCCAACCATGTTGGCAGTAACCATGTATTCTTTGGTGTTGAAAGATTGGAATTATCAGGGAACGGAGCAAAAAGGTTATGAGATGATCCTTTCTTCAAACGACAATTTGATGTTTTTCATTTTAGGTAATGT
>JBFHIN010000270.1:0-3356 GCA_041596415.1 Crocinitomicaceae bacterium
ATTCGAATTGTGAAAAGGACACCCAGACGCGGTGAGATCCTCGATGCGAATTATACACCTTTGCTTACTTCAGTTTCTTTTTACGACATCCACATGGATCCAACCGTCATCGATCAAAAAATGTTTGATGCAGAGATCTCAGATCTGTGTAGAGAATTAGCAAGAATGTTTCCGGATAAAACAGCGCGTGAATTTGAAAATTATATTCGTTCGGGAAGGCAACGTGGAAATCGCTATTTGTTGATCCGTAAAAAGGTCACTAACGAGCAGCGAAAGCAACTACGCGAAATGCCAATTTTCAACAAAGGAAGAATTAAAGGTGGTTTGATCGATACGGAAGAAACGATCATCCGTAAAAGACCGCATAATGAATTGTTGAAAAGAACATTGGGTTACTACCAAAAGCAAAATAAACTCGAACTGCGCGTTGGTATCGAAGGTGCTTACAATGAATATTTGAGTGGTGAAGAGGGAGAGGAAATAGAACAAAAAATTTCTACCGGCTGGAAAAAAACGGGACAGATCGTAAAGGAAGCTGTAGAAGGAGCCAACATCGTTACTTCGATCGATAAGGAAATTCAGGAGGTGGCGCACTCTGAATTGGAAAGACAATTAAAAAACCAAAATGCGAAGAATGGTTGTGTGGTGGTGATGGATGTCAAGACCGGCTTTGTAAAAGCAATTGCAAATCTCACAAGATGTGAAGATGGTGAGTATCGCGAGCTGTACAATTACGCTATTGGTACGAAGGAAGTTCCGGGGTCTACGTTTAAACTGGCGTCACTTATGGCAGCCCTGGAAGATGGAAGAATAAATATTGAAGACACCGTAAGTGCCTACGGCGAATATAAATTCTACAACAGCACTTTAAAGGATGCACATGAAGGTGGGTACGGCAGAATTACGATAAGAAGAGCTTTCGAAAAATCGTCCAACGTTATTGCTCGCGTAATAAACAGAGCGTATGGAAAAGATCCTGAAACATTCATTGACCGATTGGTTTCCTTTGGATTGTCTGAACCGCTTGGAATAGAACTGCAAGGTGAACCAACGCCAACACTTTATCGTCCGGGATCAAAAAACTGGTCAGGGATTTCCTTGCCGTGGATGTCAATTGGCTATGAAGTACAACAAACTCCACTTCAAACATTGGCATTTTACAATGCAGTAGCAAACAATGGTAAGTTACTTCGACCTCAATTTGTTCAGGAGATCAGAAGAAACAATGAAGTGGTCAAAGCATTCAAACCTTATGTTCTTAAGAAACAGATCTGTTCCCAAAACACCTTAAACATCCTGAAGAGCTGTCTGGAAGGAGTGATGAGGAAAGGTGGGACAGGTGCTAATCTGAATTCCTCCAATTTTGATATTGCCGGAAAAACGGGAACAGCACGCATATTGAATAGTGACCTTAAATACGGTAAAAAGGGTGAGGAAAAATACCAGGCTTCTTTCGTAGGATACTTTCCAACTGATGAACCCATCTACTCTTGTATTGTTGTAGTTTCAGCGCCTTCCAAAGATATTTATGGGGCAACGGTTTCCGGAACTGTGTTTTCTGCCATTGCAAATAAGGTGTATGCCTCAACATTACGCTACCACAAAGCGATCAATGAGCATGCGAAGAGAATTAAAGAAGCTCCCATTTCATTTAATGGAAATAAATACGATCTGATCAATGTGTATAAACGCTTTGGGATCTCTTATTCCATCAATGAGGATGGCGAATGGATGATCACTAAAAAGAATGAAAATAAAGTTGAATTACAACGCAAGAAAATGAGTAAGAATTTGGTGCCTAACCTTGTCGGTTTAAGTGCTAAAGATGCTATATACCTGGCAGAATCACGGGGTATGGTAGCGCATGTAATTGGATTCGGAAAAGTTGTTAAACAGTCTATTGCTGCTGGAAGCCCAGCATATAAAGGCGGATATATTGAACTGATATTGGAATGAAAGGAAAAGACCTAAACGACCTATTGAAAGGATGTAATGTATTAGAAATCCATGGAGGGACTCAAGTTAAAGTCCTGTCCTTGGTTTTTGATTCCCGCAAAGCATTCGAAGAAAGTATGTTCTTTGCTATCAAGGGTGTTAATGTTGACGGACATGATTTTATCCCTACTGCGATCAGTAACGGTTGTAGAATTGTTGTTAGCGAAAAAGTAGTTGAAGTAGAAGAGGGTGTAACCCTGATATTAGTAGACAACACTTCGGTAGCTTTGGCTTTGGTAGCGGCCAACTTTTACGAACATCCTTCTTCGAAACTTAAACTTGTTGGAATAACAGGCACCAATGGTAAAACAACGTGCGCTACGCTGGCATATACACTATATACGCGTCTTGGCTTCCCATGTGGACTTCTTTCAACGGTGGTCAATAAAATTGGTGACCGCTCAATTCCGGCTACGCACACTACACCTGATCCCGTCCAATTGAATGCTCTTTTAGCTGAAATGCTCATGGAAGGATGTACCCATTGTTTTATGGAAGTGAGTTCACATGCCATACATCAACATAGAATTACAGGACTTACGTTTCAAGGAGCTGTTTTTACAAACATCACGCATGATCATTTGGATTACCATAAAACCTTTGGAGAATACATCCGAGTGAAAAAGGCCTTCTTCGATTTTCTGAGTAAAGATGCCTTTGCATTGGTCAACGCTGATGATAAGAACGGTTTGGTAATGATGCAAAATACGGCTGCTAAGAAATTCACCTTCGCCTTGAAAAGTCCTGCCGACTTTAAAGCCAAAGTCCTGGAAAATCAGTTCTCGGGCCTTGTTTTATCTGTCGACAGCAAAGAATTGTGGACACGACTGATAGGAGATTTTAATGCCTACAATCTGTTGGCTGTTTACGGTATTAGTCAGTTGTTGGGTGAGGATAGTACAGATGTACTGACGGTTTTAAGCAGTTTGGAGCCGGTTGATGGCCGTTTCCAGCATTTCGAAAGCAAATCTGGAATTACTGTGATCGTAGATTATGCACATACACCGGATGCCCTGGAAAATGTTTTACGCACCATTGGTAACATCCGCACAAAAAATGAAACGGTGATCACAGTTGTTGGTTGCGGTGGAGATAGAGATAAGGCCAAGCGACCGGAAATGGCTCGCATTGCTTGCGAACTGAGCGATAAAGTGATTTTCACCTCCGATAATCCCCGTTCAGAGGATCCGGAAGAGATTATCAAGGACATGTTGACTGGAGTGGAAGGCCAACATTTTAAAAAAACATTGAACATTGTCGACCGTGAACAAGCGATCAAGTCGGCCTTGCTAATGGCTGAACCCAAGGATATTTTACTCATTGCCGGCAAAGGACACGAAAAGTATCAGGAGATAAAAGGA
>JBFHIN010000271.1:0-3354 GCA_041596415.1 Crocinitomicaceae bacterium
CTATATACTCAGAATTTTTTACAAGAGAGATTTTAGCATTTTCTGGAAAGAAACTAGTTGAGAAATACGGAAAACTTATCGATAATCCAGCGAAAAGAGTCATTCCCAAAAGAAAAACCTTGGTTTGATACCATTTTGGCTGTTCACTTTTACATCCACAGTCATCTTTTTTAGATTTAAAATGAACAAACCATGCATAACTTATGGCAATAATGGCTAATCCAATGAGATAGGGCCGTAAGGGCTCAACCCATGAAAAGCTGGATGAAATTCCCCCAACACCTGCCAATGCTGCTATTAGTGGAGGAATGCAACATGAGGAAGCGGCAATGGCGGCAATAAGCCCAGTTGTTATGGCACCTTTCTCTTTCATAATAATTTAAATTAGTTCAGATGTTTTTAATTTTTCAAAAAATGGGATCAATTGAGAAGTTTTATTCGGGTTTAAAGAGTAGTAAATTGTTTGCCCCACTTTTTGTTTTTCAACCAGATTCCCAAGCCACATCTTTTTTAAGTGTTGAGATATTGCCGGACCTGTCATTTTCAAAATGTCACTGAGATCGCATGGACATAATTTATCTTCTTTAAATATGAGATAAAGTATTTTTAATCTAACTGTATTACCCATGAGTTTTAACATCGCAGACAACTCAACAATTGAAAGTTCACGTGATGCTAATTCTTCCTTACAACGATGAAGTTGATTAAGATCTGCATAGACTCTTGTACAATTTTCCATTTTTAAATAGTTATCGGTAAATGCTTCGATTAAGATAAAGTAAATCGAATATTTAAGCAAATACTTAAATGTTGGTAGAGGGGTAGAGTTTTTCCCTGATTAAGTGTTCGAGGTATTCAGATAAATTAAGATACATAATGGTAAACTACCCTTGATCAGAAACACTTGTATAGAGTGTTTTATTTTTTAGGAAGCTTACCAAAATCCTCCCATATTATTGTGAGCCATACCTAATAAAGGATGATTGAAATGTTTTAAGCTGTTAGAGTTTTCGATAGAGAAGTGAAGAAAATATTTCCTAAAAATTCCAACCATTCTCTAAATCAAGCATCTAATAGGTAATTATTAAACTTAAAACGAAAAAAATGAAATCATTATTTATGTTTATTATGTTGGGTTCTGTACTTGTATTTTCTTCTTGTAAGAAGTATGATGACGGGGGAATGATTAAAAATGCGGAGAGAAATTTAACAAAGGAGTGGTCGATGGAGCGCGCCTATAAGAATGGTAATTCTGTAGAAGTGGTTAATGCGAATTCTCAAATCGGTGAAGTTACCGAGAATTGGTATTTTAACGATAATGGAACATGTAGAACTGAAGATGGAACTAGTACTTTGTCTGGAACATGGGAATTAAGTTCGGATTCGAAATCTTTAACAGTTAGTATTAATTCACCTTCGAGTAAGGCGAGTACTCAAACGTACAATATCATAAAGTTAACAAGGGGTTCGGATGGAGAAATGATCTGGGAACACAATATTGGATCTGATCTTTACAGATATGAATTAAGATCTTCTTTGTAAAATTTGTTCTGATTTAAAGAAGGCCCCTTAGTGATAAGGGGCTTTTTTTATTCAAAAAAGATAACATCTGTTTTTAAAAGTCTGATACCAAGGACAACTGAAGCGAAACAACCATCATAAAAAATATAGTTAAGTTAAATACTGTTGTATACTATAATTTTTCATCCACCAAAGGAGGGTCTATCTTGGTGATTGGTTTACGAGGTCGCATTTCTTTTGCCCAATTGATCAAACCAAACCAAACCAAAAGAGTGAAACCACTGAAGAGAAGAAAGGTGAGGTATTGTTCGCGCATATAGTAGATGTAGGAAAATAGTGCGTCCACAAGCAACCAGTAGATCCAGCCCTCAATTCTTTTGAAAATTAAAAACAGAGTGGCCACAACACTATAAGCTAAGGCGAATGCCTCGTAATATAATTGCGTGTTTTGTTCAAATTGTATAAATAGGCTTCCAAGGAAGAAAGACAGTAACAAGCCAAAAAGGAACATGAGCAAATGACTTCTTAGACGACCTGTTTTTATAAGTGGTTTCACGGGTAAATTGGGATTCCATTTAACCCAGCCGATGATGCCAAGTACAAAGAAAAAGAGCTGAATACCTGCTCTTACATATAGTTGAGAGTAAAGACAAAGGATGGTGTAGAACAAAGCGGAAACAAAAGAAAATATCCATGCGGTTCGTTTTCTGTAGGCTAATAAAAGCACAAATAATAAACCGCTTCCAATGGTCAACCATTCCAACATGGTAGTTTGCTGCACTGCTAATAATATGGATCCGAGTTTACTCATTCTTGCCTATTAATCTACTAAAAATCAGTCTTACTGCTTGAGTAACAAAATCATAGATGAAATATTTTTTTGGTTTAAAGCGTTAATTCACTTAATTTTGTCCGAAGTTAATTTAAAATTTATACTGAATTATGAAATTTCTCCTAGGTTTATTTCTTGTTTTATTTGCTTTTAACGTAGAAGCAGCTGGTGTTTCATCAACATCAAACTTGAATTCTGAAACTTCTGTAGCCTTAAACGTGGGTAAGAAGAATCCAAGAAAAAGTAAGAAAATGAACAAAAAGAGAAAAAAAGCATGTGCGAAATGGGCAAAAAGAAGTTTTGCCGGTTAATTCAGCTTTAATAATACCTTTGGCGAGTAATATTTACTCGCCTTTTTTTTGAAATTATATGACATTTAAAGATTTGGACTTGAACGAAGATCTTCTTCAAGCCATCGAACACATGGGTTTTGTAAACCCAACCCCTATCCAAAGCAAGGCTATTCCAGCTATTTTAGAAAAAAAAGATCTAATTGCTTGTGCCCAAACGGGAACAGGTAAAACTGCGGCTTTTATTTTGCCGGTATTAAATGAGTTGGCTGAACATAATGACGCGAGGTTAAGTACCCTGATCATAGTCCCAACAAGAGAATTGGCCATACAAATTGACCAAGAGATTCAAGGTTTATCCTACTTCGTATCCGTGGGGTCAATAGCCATTTATGGAGGAGGAAGCGGAAAGGACTGGGATGACCAGCGTGCTGCCCTCAAAGATGGAGTTGAAATAGTTGTAGCTACTCCAGGTAAACTACTTTCTCACATCGCTCAAGGTGTCGATTTTTCACATATAAAGCACCTAATTTTAGATGAAGCGGATAAAATGTTGGATATGGGTTTTGCAGATGATATTTTGAATGTTATATCAAAACTTCCCGGTGACAGACAAAACTTGATGTTCAGTGCAACCATGCCTCCAAAAATCAGAGATCTGGCTAAAAGAATTTTAAAGGATCCCGTTGAAATATCATTATCGATATCCAA
>JBFHIN010000272.1:0-3353 GCA_041596415.1 Crocinitomicaceae bacterium
AAGATTAATGTGGTTCCGCAAGGATTTGAATTTGATTTACATGGAAAAGCCTCCGAACCAAACAATTCTGTTCCAACCTTTGCGTATGCTGGAACATTCTATCGTGATATTAGAAATCCCAAATTAATTTTAGATCATTTAAGCAGTTTAAAAGAAAAATTCAAATTCATTATTTACACAAATGATCGGGAAATGGTTTTACCTTATTTAAGTATTTTAGGAGAAAAAATTGAACTCAAAAAACCTATTCCACGAAAACAACTTTTGAAAGAGCTAAAAAAAATGGATTTTCTGTTAAACATTGAAAACAACGATATAATGTTTCAAGTTCCAAGTAAATTGATTGACTACGCCATTACCCAACGTCCAATTCTTTCTTTAAATCCAAGAAAATTAGAAACGAATAAAATAAGCGAATTTTTAGCTAAAAATTATTCAAACAGTACTAAGGTAGAAAATCTTAATCAATATCACATTACCCATGTAGCTCAGTCTTTTTTAAAACTGTATGCTTCCAAAAAAACATCAAATTCCATTTAATATAACACCATTTTTGAGTCGATCGGAAGAACATAACATTAAAAGAGTGCTCATTCTAGCCTATGACTTTCCACCTTACGTTTCGGTGGGAGCGCTTCGACCTTATAACTGGTATAAGTATTTCAAAGAGTTTAATATTGAACCTGTAGTCATCACCCGTCAATGGGAAAATAAACATGGGAATCATCTCGATTATATTAGCGAAAGTGAGCATCCGAAAACGATCACCATTGAAACGGAATACGGAACTGAGCTAAGAACCCCTTATCAACCAAATGTATCGAATAAACTGCTCCTAAAATATGGCGATCGAAACTTCAGACTTTTTCGTAAAGCGTATTCCGGTATACTAGAAGTGTTACAATACATGTTTCCTATGGGAACAAAAAAAGCCATCTACATAGAGGCCGAAAAGTACCTCAAAAACAACAAAATAGATCTAATTATTGCCACAGGAGAACCTTTCGTGCTTTTCAAGTACGCCTCTAAATTAAGTAGAGAATTTAATATTCCCTGGATCGCAGACTACAGAGATCCTTGGACTTTAGGTCTAAGCTCAGAAAAAAAAATATTAACAAAGTTGATCTTTAGATATTTCGAAAAGAAGATTGTTAAAACGGCAATGGTTATTACGACCGTAGATGAATTCTTTAAAACTAAATTGGAGGAATATTTCCCCAACAAACGTATTTTGGTTTTTCCCAATGGTTACGATCCGGAAATTGTTGAGCAACTGCATGGCATTGAACAGGGTCGAAAAGAGTTGCGTATTTCATTTGTGGGTACTATTTACAAATGGCATCCGTACAAGAGTATTTTAAATGTGTTGGATAACTACCTACAACAAAATACAAATGATAACATCAAACTTGTTTTCTATGGAACGAATATCAACGAAGAAATAAAAGATTTAGTAAAAACCAAGTATCGTTTCCTGTCAAAGAACATTGAAATTCACGATAAAATTCCTAACCGTGAATTGATGAATAAATTGGCTTCTGACAATGTGATGCTGTTATTCAATTACTATTCGTTCACAGGTACAAAAATCTATGATTACATCGGCTTAAAACGAAAAATATTGTTTTGTTATACGGAAGATGAAGAATCTTTGAATTTGAAAGAATTACATTATTTTAAAAATCAGAATTTTGAATTTTCTGTGTCGCCTCAAATTGAAATTATTAAATGGACAAATTCTGGGATTATGGTCAAAAACAGTGAACATCTTTACACTATTATTGGTGATCTATACCAAGAATTCATTCAAAATGGCTTCATTTCCTGTGACTCTGTAAATTCAGAATTTTATTCCCGTAAAATACAAGTTCAACGAAGGGCTGAATTGATCAATGAATTATTAAGTCAATCAACCGACCATGCCAAATAACAACATTCACATTATCGACTACGGCATGGGTAATTTGCATTCGGTCAGAAGGAAATTCGAATCCCTGGGCGTTGAGGTTTTAGTAGCGCGCAATCCGAAGGAGCTTGAGGGAGCAGAAAAGTTGATCCTTCCGGGGGTAGGACATTTTGGCAAGGCGATGGAGAATTTGAATAATTTAGGTTTAATACCTGTTTTAAATGAATTGGTATTGGAAAAAAAGATTCCTGTGTTGGGCATTTGTTTGGGAATGCAACTCATGGCTGATTCTTCAGAAGAAGGCGCTGCACATGGATTAGGCTGGATTTCCGGTCAGGTGAAAAAATTACAGGTCGAAGATACCCTAGCGTATAAAATTCCCCATACAGGCTGGAATTCCATTGAAATTACCCAAGATCATCCCGTTCTTTCAGGTATTGCGAATCATAGTTTGTTCTATTTTGTTCATTCCTATCACTTCAATCCATCGCATGAGGCAAATGTCCTGACAAGAACAACCTATGAAAACACCTTTGTATCTGCAGTGGTAAATGACAATATCATCGGCGTTCAATTTCATCCTGAAAAAAGTCATGATGTAGGTCGAAAATTGTTGTCTAATTTTATATCCCTATAACATGTTTCGTCCTCGTATCATACCAGTTCTTTTATTGAAAAACGGTGCTTTGGTGAAAAGTGTGCGTTTTAAAAACTACCATTACATCGGCGATCCTATGAATGCAGTGAAGATCTTCAACGATCTAAGGGCGGATGAGTTGATCTTTTTGGATATTGAAGCCAGCAAACAAGGAAAATTGATCGATCTGGAATTGGTGAAGGAAATCGGCGAGGAAGCCAATATGCCCTTTTCTGTTGGAGGGGGAATTCGCACTCTTGAAGATATTGAAAAGATCATCAAAGCAGGTGCCGAACGTGTAGTGATCAACAGTGCCGCTTACGAAAATCCAACCTTCATTCAACAAGCTTCAGATGCCTTTGGTTCATCAACTATCTGTGTTTGCATCGATGTAAAGAAGAAACTGTTTGGAAAAACAACCACTTGGATCAATGGAGGTACAAAGGCTACAAATCTAGATCCAATTGCTGTTGCGCGAAAGATGCAAGAACTCGGCGCCGGAGAAATTGTAGTTCAATCGATCGAGAAAGACGGCACAATGGAAGGGTATGACCTAGAACTTATTCGCAAAATTTCAGAAAATGTCACTATTCCTGTAGTGGCACTAGGTGGTGCTAAAAATGAAGCCGATCTAATTCAGGCCTATCAGCAAGGTTTTGCCAACGGACTTGCTGCCGGAAGTATGTTCGTATATCAAGGTTCTAAAAAAGGCGTTTTGATCAATTACCCCGACCAACATTCGATAGATTTTCCAAACCGAACTCGCTAATCCTCAGTCATTATGCGTATCTTTTGCACCAAATTCACGAA
>JBFHIN010000273.1:0-3331 GCA_041596415.1 Crocinitomicaceae bacterium
TGAAGCTGAAAAGGTACTTGAAAATGTATTCCAATCGCTAGTAGTATAATTAAAATGTAGAGCGATCTCTGAATTTCTAAAACTATTGTTTGCTCGTTGAGCTTGGAACCAGTAGGCATAACTAACACCAAAAGAGCTTGTAGTTGGAATAGTGAAAGATCCTTTTTGGTCTACATTGCGGCTCAGCGTATCGTAATTGAAAGGATTTCCAACAACACCGTAAAAAACATAATCATCTCTTTCAGCACGAAGTTTTTGTGCTGGTTCGATAACGGCAGCTATGGTAAGTTGGTGTTTTGTACCCAAAACCTGACGATAAGTTAATCCCAAATTATAATGAAAGGATTTCATTCGCGTAGTTTGCCAATTGACCCCTCCCAAAGTTGGATTGGTGTAGATCATTTGACTCCTGCGTTCGTCAACGGAGCTTCCAAACAAATAACTTAAATTGGTACCTATTGATACCTTCGATTTTTTATAGTTTATAATATTGGAAGAAAGTCCAAGAAAAAACTGGTTTGTATTTCCAGAGCCGATATACGTATATTTCATGGAATCTTCACCAACTAAATCACGTTGAACAATATTATAACCCTTTCTGGCATATGGTTTCAATCCAAAGGCAAATCCAAAATTCTTTTTTATGGTAAATGCCATGGCAAAGTGTTCAATAAAGGCCGTAGGCTGGTATGAAGTAGTTCCTCTATCATCTAAAAACGATAAACGTGATGTGGTGCCAAGTGAAAATAAAGGTTGACCTTGACCCAGCGTATTATAGGTGGCGGGATTGTAAAAATTAACAATTGTAGAATCAAAATAGGTGATTGCCGCATTTCCAATTCCAGTAAAGGCTGCATGGTCCAAATTTCCCTTTTCTCCGAAGCCGAATGAACTGTACGGGGAATTGATCGTGGTTTGCGCCATTAAACCAAACGTAAACCCGGCGAAGAATAAGAGATTAAATGTCTTTAACATGAAATTGATATATATGGTAAATTCCTTTAAGGGTTAAATTTTCGTCCACAAAGATGTTATTTTTTCCTTCGAAATCAAAGTATTCGGAATCACCGCCGGTCATAAAAAACGTTAAGTCGCTAAAGTGCCTATTATACAATTCTATCATTCCCTTAATTTCATTCTTTACACCATTGATGACACCTGAGTGAATACTTTGTAGTGTTGAACGACCGATCAAATTAGAAGATGTGAAATCATCAACTAAGGGTAAATTGGCAGTATAATCATTTAGTGACTTATAACGTAGCCGCACTCCGGGCGAAATAGATCCACCTTCATAAATTCCGCCTTTTCGAATAAAATCGAATTTGATACATGTACCAATATCAATCACCAAATTGTTGCCAGTAGGGTTTGTTTCGTATGCCGCAACAACATTGCAAAGCCTATCCATGCCTAATGTGAGTGGAGTCTCATAATGGTTTAGAATCGGATGCCTTGATTGGTGATTAATGAAATGTACATTGTTCAGAGAACGATCTATCAAAGCATTTTGATCATTTTTTAGAACAGATGAAACAGCTATTGATAATATTTCATTCGCTTCTGTGTATTTCTGAATTTCTTGTAATTCATGAAAAGTAAAGCGCTTAACTTCAGAAAGTTCACCATTGTTAAACAATCCGGTTTTTATTGCGGTGTTTCCGGCATCAAGAACGAGAATGGCATTTTTTGAAGGCATGAGGGCAAAGATAAAAGAAGAAATTGTAAAAAAAATTTGTCTTGTTTGCCTGAGATAAAATTATGTTATTATCTTTGCCCCCACAAAACAGGTCGGTGATGTAGCTCAGTCGGTAGAGCAAAGGACTGAAAATCCTTGTGTCGGCGGTTCGATTCCGTCCATCACCACAAAAAGGGGAGCGATTGCTTCCCTTTTTTTATGTTACTCTGTTAATCCGGTAAAGCGTATTGTAGCTATTTGAAATAAAATTGATAAATACCTTTTTTTAGGTATTGCGATGCGAGCCGTTCGCCATTACTTTTGTCGAGTAATTTATAATTATTCTAAATAAAGATATAGATGAAAGCAATAGTACTTCCAGTCGCACTAGGTGCGATTCTCCTAAGTTCATGTAAAAAGGATGTTGTTACACCAACTTCCACAACACCATTTTCATTTCCAACGCCTACAACCTATGTATTTCAGGATGCTAATGGAAATTCAACAGTTGATTATTCAGGTCAAATTGCGCGAATAAATCAATTAAGAGAGATGGTAGCTTATATGGTGTCAGGAAGAACTAACGTTATTAATGCTCAGGTCTTAAAGGATATGTATGCGAATACAAATGATAACGGAAACGGTAATTTTTCCTTTACTGCTGTAGGTAAACAGCTAAAAAATAAATGTTTTTCACTTGATCAGAATTTATATGAATTGTATATGGATTCGATTGCCATTGCTTCTCAATCATTTGCAGTAACTGCATCTAACGGTGTTGCCGGTGTTTTGACTTCAGGAACTTCAACATATTTGTTTAATAAAAACGGATTAGAAATCCAGGAATTCATTGAAAAAGGAATTATGGGAGGTGTTTTCATGCATCAGGCACTTAATGAGTATTTGGGATCAGGGAAGCAAAGTGTAGATAATACAGTGGCTGTTGATCCTGCTGCAGGAAAATATTACACGGCATTGGAGCACCATTGGGATGAGGCTTTTGGATACTTTGGAGTGGATGTAACGTATCCATCGGTAATTCCTACTTATTTCTGGGGTAAATATTGTAATGTCCAAGATCCAACGTTAGGGTGTAATAAGAAAATGATGGATAATTTTTTACGTGGAAGATCTGCTATTGCTTATAATGTTTTAAATGAAAGAACAAAGTGTATTGAAGAGATTAGAAACACTTGGGAGGATATATGTGCATACCAAGCCATGAAATACATGACGAGTGCGATGAATTATTTTGGAACAGATAACGCAAAGTACCTTCATAATTTATCTGAGGCATATGGAATGGTTTGGGCACTGCGTTACGCACCTGAGTCAACAAGAAACATTTCTCAATCAGAGCATGCAGCACTTATGGCTATGTTTGGTCAGAATTTCTGGAACCTGACCATAAATGACCTTGCCGCTATTAAAAATGCGATAGACGCGAAATATTAAACAGTTGACTATGTTGAGCATAAAAAGAATTTTACCTTTTACACTACTAGTGGTGGGTCTCATTGGGTGTAAAAAGAAAAAAGAGGATCAAGAAGAGTTTCAAAAGGGGCCCTTATTGGAAAATGTTGGTAGCAACATCATTATTCCGTCATATCAGAATTTATATGCTAAACTAACTCAACTTGAATCTACATATCA
>JBFHIN010000274.1:0-3324 GCA_041596415.1 Crocinitomicaceae bacterium
AAAATTTTCTTTGCGTAAAAAAACAGTTGCCATTTCTTGGGATGAAGATCTAAAACCCAACACCACCTATGCTTTTTATTTCAACGGTACTTTTCAGGATGTTACTGAAAAGAATGATTCATTAATGACTTTCGTCTTTTCCACCGGAAACGAAATTGATTCATTGGAATACAAAGTTCAGGTTGTTGATGCGCTTAAAAATAAGGGTGTACAGCACATTGTTGTCGGTTTATATTCTAATCGCACGGATGTTAAACCGGTTTACTATGCAAAAACAGATCGAAACGGATTTGCTCAGTTCAAATACTTAAGTCCTGGTAAATATGAAGTGTTGGCTTTCAAGGATGAGAACTTGAACATGAGTTATGATGAAAATGAATCTCTTGCATTTCGCTCAACGGCTATTGACATTGATAAAAAAATGGTCGTTGACAGTGTGCCACTCTTATTCTATTCTCCGGTTCTAACCCCAAAATTAAATAAAGCCACTTTCGATCCTTTCGGGGACATTATTGTTAGTGCAAATCGCTCCCTACGTGATGCAAGTTTCACTTTACCTGGAAGCATCCAGGTTGCTACAGAAAATATTGACTTTATTCGCGATGACAGCGTTCAAATCAATCTGGGTAAAAATCATTTCGAAGAGCCTTTCGAATTGTTGGTGAAATCTCAATATTTTAATGATACACTAATGTTGCGTCCATTTCTAGGGAAGCATCAACCTAAGGTGATCATTAGCGCAAAGAATAATTTGATCAAACCAAAACAAAAAATTGCCTTCACGGTAAATAGTTACATCAGTGAATTGAATAAAGGAAATATCAAATTAATTAATCCCGTAGATAGTTCTGTAATCAATGATAAGATCGTTTCTTACACAGGAAAACAAATCTTTATAGAGACAAATTTCGCTGGTCCCAAACTAGACGTTGAGTTCATGGAGGGTGCAGTCACTGTAAAAGATTCCATTAAAAACAAAGGTTTTACTTTTAATATTCTTCTTGGGCGACCGCGAGATTTTGGTAGTATTGGGGTGAAAGTGGAACAGCTTTCTGAACATGCAGTAGTACAACTTTTTTCAGGTGACGAGCTGATTCAATCCAAGGCACGAACAGATAATACGATGCTTACATTTACAGAGCTTGTTCCAGGAGATTATTATTTTAAAGTTCTTTTGGATGAAAACCATAACGGCTTATGGGATCCTGGAAATTTAAATGAATGGAAACAGCCTGAAAAAATTCAGTGGTACAGCAACCCTATCAAAGTTCGTGCGAATTGGGATATGGAGGTAGAACTAAATCCTTGATTCTGTATCTTTCCAGCTAAATTCATCCCGAGCACAATGTCGGAAGCTAACATAATTGAAAAATCTTTTCGTCCCTGGAAAATGTGGTTAGCCATAACCATGGGCCTGCTTGTGGTTGGTTTTCTATTTTACAGAAGTGTAAGTAGCCCTCAATTCATATATGTAGGTATAGATAAGGGTGAATATTCTTGGGTCGACACTAACTCCAATGCGAGGGTAGATCGTGATGACCCTAGTGAGTTTGAGCTAAATCCAAAGGGTGAATATCGCAAAGAAAGCGCATGGGAAAGAATAGGAACGATATCTTGGACTAAAGAATCTTATTTGTGGTTACTGCTGGCGTTGGTTTTTATGTTTGGAAGAGATTATTTTTATGTCCTCCGTATTCGCTACTTAACCAAAAAGGAGTTAAGCTGGAAGGCTGGATTTTATGTGATCATGATGTGGGAATTCGCTTCGGCGCTCTCACCAGGCGTTGTTGGTGGCGCAGCCGTTGCCATGTTCATACTTAATCGGGAAAAAATAGCCTTGGGCAGATCAACTGCCATAGTTTTTGCTACTGCTTTCATGGATAATTTGTTCTTTGTTTCGCTTATTCCATTCGTTTTCTTTTTTGTGGATCAGCACCAGTTGTTTCCTGCACACTTGGACACTTCCCAGTCTATGCAATATATTTTCTGGCTGGGATTTAGTGTTATATTATTGGTTTGTCTTTTCCTGTTCACAGCACTTTTTATCTTCCCTAATTCGGCATCTTGGTTCATTAAAAAGCTTTTTCGTTTTCCCCTTCTTAGGAGGTGGTATGATAAAATTGAAAGAGTTGCTGAAGATCTGCAATTGGCAGCTAAAGAACTCCGCAAAGAGGGTTGGGGATTTTGGATCAAGGTTTATATGGCCACGTTTTTGAGTTGGACATCACGTTATTTAGTGATCAACGCGCTGTTACAAGCTTTCATCGGACTAGGATTCACAGATCATATTTTAATTTTAGGTAAGCAGCTGATCCTGTGGTTGTTTATGCTGGTAACTCCGACACCGGGGGGAAGCGGCGTAGCAGAATTTGCCTTCAGCGAACTCCTTGCTGGTTTTGGTGGGTCAATCGCTCTTATTGCCGGTATTGCGCTTTTGTGGCGATTGATTTCCTATTTTCCTTATTTGTTTATTGGCGCCTACTTATTGCCAAAGTGGTTAAGAAGAACCTCTACTCATACTCGGGATACAACACTTGATAAAATGAAGTGAGCAGCACAATGGCAAAGATATACGCAAAATCAGGAAATTGCACCAAACGATTCATTCCGAGCGTCAAGCCCAAAAATCCCAACATAATTAAAAGAGCATTTCTTCTTTTCTTGAAAAGTTGTTGTAAACGCTTTGTCTTATGCTTGCCTGGTATTACAAATTCTGTTTTGTAGCGTTGTAAAGTGACCAATACTATTAATGGAAGAAGAATATAGCCCTGTGCTATTCCCATGTCTTTGTAATTCCAAAATAGAACAAATTCAGTAAAAAATTCTTTAGTGGGAAAGAGTTGTTTCAGGGCAATGTAAGTCAGAAAAATTATTACCAGAAGTAGAAAAACAGTGACTATCCTTTCAAGAATAACTCGTGTATTCCAAACCAATTCTTGTGTTTTCACAATCTTATTAGCCTTTACATGCAAGAGTAATTCGGCTGCCAACAGATCTATTAAATAGTAAAAGGATATAAAATACAAACCCCAATCCCATAGAAAATAACCAAGTATGGGCAGAAGCGCATCTCCAAATAGTCTTATCCAAAGCGGATCGATCTTTCTCATTTACTTTAGTACTTCGGCTCTTTCGCGTGAAAGTTTAAATTCCGGATCGTATTTCAATGCTTTTGCGTAGGACTGTAAAGCTCTGGTTTTTTCACCCTTTGCTTCGTAGCACGTTCCTAAGTTGTGCCAAGCTTCAACGAATCTCGGTTCTGTTTGAATCGCAGAATTGTAATAATAGATCGCACTGTCAATATCATTGTAATTGTATTGCTTG
>JBFHIN010000275.1:0-3323 GCA_041596415.1 Crocinitomicaceae bacterium
TAAATTTGATTTTGAATTTCTAATCATTTCGAACGAAGCCCCACTCTACGATGTACGATCGTTAAAGTATATCAAATGGACCAAAGAAAATGAAATACAAGATCTCACCAAGATACACATCGGTGTTATGCCATTAGTCAGTGATATCTGGTCGGAAGGAAAGTGTGGATTCAAAGGTTTGCAATACATGGCATTGGAAATGGCTACTATAATGTCGCCTGTTGGAGTGAACACAACAATTATTGAACATGGCAATAATGGTTTTTTAGCCAATTCAGAAGAAGAATGGGAGCATTTTCTAACCATTCTTTTAGAGAGCGAAACATTGCGTCGCACCATTGGTCAAAAAGGAAGACAGACAATTATAGAAAAATACTCGGTACGCGCCAATAATAAATACTATCTCGAACTTTTCACTTGAATATGGAACTAGTTTTTGCAACGCACAATCACAATAAAGCAAAAGAAATTCAAGCACTTATGCCCAAGGAAGTGCGTATCAAGACCTTGGACGAAATTCATTGCTTTGAAGATATTCCGGAAACGGCAAACACGTTGGAGGGCAATGCGCAGTTAAAAGCGGCATATATTGTCCATGAATTTGGCATGAATTGTTTTGCGGATGACACCGGACTCGAAATTGAGGCCTTGAACATGGAACCGGGTGTATATTCTGCAAGGTATGCCGGAGAAAACAGAGACGCACAAGCGAATATGGATCTTGTTCTGCATAAGCTAAAGGACCAAACCAACAGAACGGCGCGTTTCAGAACAGTAATTGTGCTTTATTGGCATGGAAAGTATTATCAGTTCGAAGGAATCGTTAATGGAGCCATTGGCTATGAAAAAATGGGGAAAGATGGATTTGGTTATGATCCTATTTTTTACCCAGAGGGAAGTGATCGTACTTTTGCAGAAATGTCTCTGGAAGAAAAGAACAAGATTAGTCATCGGGCACGTGCATTTGAAAAAATGATCCTTTTCGTGAATCAACAAAGTACTGCAGGAAATCAACCTTTTGATCGTTAAAAATTAAGTATCTTTGAAAAGATTTTTCAGTAAAATTCAACAAATACAAATTCTTTATGAGTTCTAAAATTGCTAAAATTACCTATACATTAACAGATGAAGCACCAGCTTTGGCAACCTATTCTTTTCTACCAATCGTAAAAACATTTACTGACACAGTTGGCATTGAAGTAGAAACGAAAGATATTTCGCTTGCAGCACGTATTTTGGCTGTTTTTCCTGAATATCTGAATGAAACACAACGTGTTGAAGACGCGCTAAGTTTATTAGGTGAATTGGCAAAGACTCCGGAAGCAAATATTATTAAACTTCCCAATATCAGTGCATCTGTTCCACAATTGAAGGAAGCTATAGCAGAATTACAAAAACAAGGTTTTGCTTTACCGGATTATCCGGAAGAACCTGCCAACGATCAAGAAAAAGAAATTAAACAGAGATACGACAAAATTAAAGGTAGTGCTGTTAATCCAGTATTAAGAGAAGGAAATTCGGATCGTCGCGCTCCACTTTCTGTAAAGAACTACGCTAGAAAAAACCCACATACTATGGGTGAATGGAGCAAGGATTCTAAATCTCGCGTGGGGCACATGACCGAAGGTGATTTCTTTCACAATGAAAAATCGACAACTATCAAAGAAGATGGTAGCTTCAAGATCGAACATGTTTCAACAGATGGTAACGTAACTGTTCTTAAAGACAACTCCCCTCTAAAAGCCGACGAGATCATTGACTCATCAGTGATGAATAAAAAGAAATTGATGAATTTCCTACAAGAGCAGATCAACTTTGCTAAGGATAATAATGTTCTTTTTTCATTGCATATGAAGGCAACAATGATGAAAGTTTCAGACCCTATCATCTTTGGTTTAGCAGTAAAAGTATTCTTTAAGGATGTATTTGAAAAATACGGGAGCGATTTGGATCAAATTGGCGTGGATGTCAATAATGGTTTTGGAGACCTCCTGGAAAAAATCAAACAGCTTTCTGAGGATAAAAGATTGGCCATCGAAAAAACAATCGATGAGTGCTTGGACAACGGACCAAAATTGGCGATGGTTAATTCAGACAAAGGAATCACCAACTTAAATGTACCAAGTGATGTGATCATCGATGCCTCAATGCCTGCCATGATCCGAAACTCGGGCAAAATGTGGGATGCAGAAGGCAAGCCTCAAGACACACTTGCTGTGATTCCGGATAGCAGTTATGCTACTATTTACCAGGTAGTAATCGATTTTTGTAAAAAACACGGTGCATTCGATCCTCGTACTATGGGAACAGTTCCAAATGTTGGACTCATGGCTCAAAAAGCAGAAGAATATGGTTCGCATGATAAGACTTTTCAACTGAAATCTAACGGGATTGTTCGTGTAGTAGACGGAAATGGAAATATATTGTTGAGTCATGACGTTGAACAAGGTGATATCTGGAGAATGTGTCAAGTGAAAGATGCTGCCATTCGTGATTGGGTTAAACTTGCCGTAACGCGTGCTAGATTATCCAATACACCTGCTATTTTCTGGTTAGACAATAACAGAGCACACGATGCCGAATTGATTAAAAAAGTAACACTTTACTTACAAGATCACAACACTGATGGACTGGATATCCAAATTTTAGCACCACAAGACGCCATTCAATTGACTATGGAACGTGTTATTGAAGGAAAAGACACCATTTCAGTAACGGGTAACGTTCTTAGGGATTATTTAACGGACCTTTTCCCAATTTTAGAATTAGGAACAAGTGCAAAAATGTTATCTATTGTTCCGCTGATGAACGGTGGTGGTTTATTCGAAACAGGAGCCGGAGGTTCTGCACCCAAGCACGTTGAACAATTCTTGGAAGAAGATCATTTACGTTGGGATTCTTTAGGTGAATTTCTGGCTCTCGCTGCTTCCTTGGAGCACTTGGCGGTGACCACTTCAAATGCAAAGGCACAGATTTTAGCCGACACTTTGGACATAGCAACAGGAAAATTCCTGGATGAGGACAAATCACCAAAAAGAAGGGCGGGCGAATTAGATAATCGTGGAAGTCATTTTTATTTAGCTATGTATTGGGCAGAGGCACTTGCAGAACAAACCAAAGACAGTGATCTTAAGAACCTCTTTGCCAAAATGTACAACGATTTACAGGCAAATGAAAACTCGATCACTCAAGAGTTGATCGATTGTCAGGGTAAAGCCGTGAATATTGGCGGATACTATCATCCTTCGCCAAAACTTACTTCAGAAGCTATGCGTCCAAGTGAGACATTAAACAAGATTCTAAAATCATTGAACGTAAATGCA
>JBFHIN010000276.1:0-3319 GCA_041596415.1 Crocinitomicaceae bacterium
ATAAAATGTACCAGTTTGCGATCACCTTTCCAGTAATCTTCCCAGTTTTTTCCATGGTCAAGGGCCCATTGTTTTGTAGCGGAAATGTACCCGATTGGTGCATCGAGCCAAACATAAAGCACTTTACCATCCGCACCGGCAAGCGGCACTTTCACTCCCCAATCTAGATCTCGGGTCATGGCTCTGGCATGTAAACCACCATCGATCCACGACATACATTGACCGATCACTTGATTTCTCCATGTTTTAGGGTCATGTTGCTGTTCACCATCCAAAATCCCTTCCTTGATCCACTTGCGCAACCAGTCTTCGTGATTTTGCATGGGCAAATACCAATGAGATGTTGTTCTAAGCACCGGAGTTTTTCCTGATAGCGTAGAAGTTGGATTGATCAATTCGGTTGGGCTAAGGTCACTTCCGCATTTTTCACACTGATCACCATAGGCATTTGGGTTGTGACATTTAGGACACTCACCCGTGATATAACGATCGGCTAAAAATTGCTGGTATTCTTCGTCAAAATATTGCTCAGATGTTTCTTCGGTAAATTTCCCTTTGCGATATAACTCAAGGAAAAATTCTTGCGAAGTTTCATGATGTAACTCGGCAGAGGTTCTGTGAAAAATATCGAAGGAAATCGAAAAGTCTTCAAAAGCTTTTTTAATGATAGAATTGTATTTGTCAACGATCTCCTGTGGCGTTATGCCTTCTTTTTTAGCTCTTAAGGTAATGGCGGCACCATGTTCATCGCTACCGCAAATGAAGACCACGTCATGGTGATTCATTCGTAAGAATCGAACAAATATATCAGCCGGCAAATAAACCCCTGCAATGTGACCCAAGTGTAAAGGACCATTGGCATAGGGTAGTGCGGCAGTGATCGTATATTTAGCTTTTGACATAAAGTTTTAAAAATCGTTTTTTGATTTCCTTTTCTTGTATTTAATTCTTTTCCGGAACCAGTTCGTCCACCTCCTTAAATGTGATCCCGTATTGTTCCAGCTCTGTCAATATAGGTATATAAATTTCTTTATTTACTGGAAGTGTGACACCTTTGATCTTGATCTGGTCGTTTAGAATCATCTTTGCGGCCATTGCTGTAGGCAAACCTACGGTATTTGACATTGCCGTGTACATGGGATCCTCTCCCAAATTCACCATGGATGAGGTTATGTAATGTTTTCTTCCGTGAAGTTCGTATTGAAATTCGTGGATCATCACCAACATGTCCTTATCTCCTTCATTTAATGTCAGGTAATTGACCAAGATCATTTCCAGCACTTTGGCAGGAGAAACATTTTCTTCAAGGTTAAGGTTTGTTTTATCAAATATGCCTAACCATTCAAATTTTTCATAGAGATGAACGCGGCTTTGTCCTAAGAATGATTTGAATTTTTCTTCTACACTAAGTACTGGATCATACGGTAAAAAGGTATTCAAATAAGATCTTTTTGTCATTCCCTTACAGTGCTCCATGACATATGAATCATCGGTCATTCCAAGCTCTACGAATACTTGCCACGCTTCACAGAATCCGGGTCTTCTTAAGGTTCCTCTAAACATGGTGGGAATATCCTCTAATCCATAGATCTTTCTGTAGGACAAAGAATCTCTATTTGCGTATCCAACAAAACTTCCGAAATTTTCAACATTCAAATAGTCAAGTCGTGAAAAGATCTTGTGAATTGGGATGTATTTCAACTCACCGTTTCGAATGAAGCATGCTGCGCCTCCTTGTCCGGCAAGTACAACATTTCTTGGATTCCAAGTGAATTTGTAGTTCCAGGGGTTGTCGTCGCTTTCAGGTGCGATGAGCCCTCCGCAATAAGATTTGAATGAAGTAACTTTCCCTCCTTTTGCTTTGATCTCATCAATGATCTTCATAGAACTCATATGATCAATTCCGGGATCTACACCAATTTCGTTCATGATTACAATGCCGGCATCTTTGGCCGCCTGATCCAATTCCATCATTTCCGGAGAAATGTATGAAGGTGTGATCAAGTCTTTTTTTAGTGCAATACAATCTTTGGCAACTTCTGGATGAAATCTTGCCGGTAGCATGGAGATCACCAGGTCGGCTTTCTCTATTTCGGGTCTGCGTTCCTCGCTTTTTAATGCATCAAAAGATAATGCTGTTCCGTTCGGATGACCAAAAAGCTTTTTTTCGATGAGTTCACGATTTCGATCAACCACTCTGACCTTCCAGTTTTGTTTTGTCGAGTGATTTAGGAGATATCTGATTAACGAGGAAGCAGACATTCCAGCGCCAAGGACCAAAATTGTTTTCATGTCTTAATTTTGAACAAAGTTAACGATTGAAAAATTTTTCACGAGCTATTCCTAAGATTATTTCAATTCTCCGCTGTCAACGCCGTGAATTTAGGTCATGCTTAAAAATGTGAGGGCTTAACTACTTTTAAAAAGAAAAATTTAACTTTGCTCATCAATATAATACACAGTAATGGGAAGAGCATTTGAATATCGCAGGGCAGCGAAAGAAAAACGATGGGATAAAATGTCAAAATTGTTTCCAAAACTTGGTAAAGCTATTACTATGGCAGCCAAGGAAGGAGGGGATGATCCGGCGATGAATGCCAAGTTGCGTACTGCCATTCAAAATGCCAAGGCTGAGAATATGCCTAAAGACAATATCGAAGCGGCGATCAAAAGAGCGACCCAGAAGGATATTGCTTCTTTTACTGAAATGATTTATGAAGGAAAAGGTCCGCATGGTGTTTTAGTGGTAGTTGAATGCGCTACCGACAATCCGACCCGAACAGTGGCCAACGTGAAATCTTACTTTAATAAAGCTGGTGGTAGCGTAGTTCCTAACGGTTCTTTGGATTTTATGTTTAACCGAAAAGCGGTTTTTGAGATTAATAAAACGGAGGGAATGGACCCGGAAGAGCTTGAGCTTGAATTGATCGATGCAGGCTGTGAGGAAATTGTTGTGGAGGACGATAAAGTTTTCGTTTATGGAGATTACACTGCCTTTGGAACAATTGCCAAAGCATTAGAAGACATGAATATTGAAGTGCAGAAGTCTAACTTACAGCGCATACCAACGTCTCCGATCGAACTTTCGGAAGATCAAATGGCTGAGGTCGAAAAAATGCTGGATAAGATCGAAGATGACGACGATATTCAGCAAGTGTTTACCAACATTGAATAATCAGCCGCAAATAAAATAAAAAGTGCATTTTGGAGTTATTCAAATGCGAAATTGGAAATTCATGAATAAAAGGTATGGTATTTTTCTGGGAATAGGGCTTATTACAGTTCTACTAGCCTGTTCTACGGAAAAAAACACCTTGAT
>JBFHIN010000277.1:0-3313 GCA_041596415.1 Crocinitomicaceae bacterium
ATGATTGTGGAAACTGGCTTCAAATGGATAAAGCCGGTCATATTTACACGGCCAACAAATTGAGTGAACTCACCGGAAATTTATTTGAATGGTCAGGTATTCAGAAAAAAAATGCCACACTGCTGGGCAGTGCCGTCGGCCTTGGTTTTCAGACTACCTTAGAATTATTAGATGGATACAGTTCTGATTGGGGGTTTTCATGGTGTGATTTTGGAGCCAACGTTCTTGGTACAGGAATCTACGCCACGCAAAATCTAACGTGGGGAGAACAAAGAATCCTGTTGAAGTTTTCTTATCACCCCACCGAATATGCCGCTCTGAGACCTGAAGTCTTGGGGAATAATTTTCAAGAAAGATTGCTCAAAGACTACAATGGTCAAACTTACTGGTTGAGTTTTAGCCCTGGAGCCTTCCTGTCTGACACAAAAATTCCTCAATGGCTTTGCGTTTCACTGGGATACAGTGTTGACCAAAAATTAGTAGGCGATCAAGAAAGTTATTTTTCAATGATAGAGAATAAAGAGTATAATGCGCAACGACAGTTCATATTCTCTTTTGACATCGATTTTAGTAAACTTCCTATAAAGAAATTATGGCTAAAAACTCTTGTGAGCCAATTCAATTATTTAAAAATACCTTTTCCAGCTCTCATTATTTCAGGAAATGAATGGCGAGGCGCACCACTTTATTTTTAATTTTAGCCAACAATCTTTCATACAATGGAATTCAGAATAAAAAATTTAGCCGACTACGAAAAGCACTACGCACAATCTGTAAGTGATCCCGAAAAGTACTGGAGTACGATCGCTGAAAACTTCACCTGGTACAAAAAATGGAACACCGTTTTTAAAGCTGATATGATCAAAGCTGAGTTTACCTGGTTCGAGGGGGCGCAAGTGAACATTACAGAAAACGCATTGGACAGGCATTTGGTGAAAAGAGGCGAAAAAACAGCTATCATTTTTGAACCAAATGATCCGAAAGAAAAAAGTGAACACATTTCTTATAATGAACTACACAAGCGAGTTTGTCAGTTCGCCAATGTTCTTTTAGCTCAGGGTGTTCAAAAAGGCGATCGCGTTTGTATATACTTACCTATGATACCAGAATTGGCGATCTCAGTTTTGGCCTGTGCTCGTATTGGCGCCGTTCATTCTGTGGTTTTTGCCGGATTTTCTTCCTCGGCATTGGCATCCAGAATCGAAGACTCTACAAGTAAATTGGTAATTACCGCCGACGGAGGATTCAGAGGTAATAAAACAATAGATTTAAAAAGCATTGTTGATGAGGCATTGGAACATTGCGAATGTGTGGACAAAGTACTAGTGGTAAAACGAACCAACGAGAAAATTTTCATGAAGGAAAATCGTGACTTGTGGCTGGAAGATCTATTAAAAGGAACGGGAACGGAAAATTCTCCGGAAGTCATGGAGGCCGAAGATCCATTATTCATCCTATACACTTCGGGTTCGACAGGTAAACCCAAAGGTATGTTGCATACGACGGGAGGATACATGGTCGGCAGCGCTTTCACTTTTGCCAATGTGTTTCAATACGAAGAAAATGACATTTTTTGGTGCACGGCGGATATAGGCTGGATTACCGGACATTCATACATATTATACGGTGCTTTGCTCAATGGGGCTACCACGCTTTTATTTGAAGGAATACCATCTTATCCTGATTTCGGTAGATTCTGGCAGGTTGTAGATAAACATAAAGTGACACATTTGTACACCGCACCAACTGCAATAAGATCTCTGGCTAAGGAAAGTCTTTCCTATGTAGAGCCATACAGTTTAAGCACGTTAAAAGTTCTTGGCTCAGTTGGTGAACCGATCAATGAAGAAGCTTGGGATTGGTATAATGAACATATTGGAAAAAAACGATGTCCGATCGTTGATACTTGGTGGCAAACAGAAACGGGAAGTATTATGATCTCTCCTCTTGCGGGTATGACGGAAACGATCCCAACATATGCCACCAAACCATTACCTGGTGTGCAACCGATCCTAGTTAATGATAAAGGTGTCGAATATACTGATACAAAAGCAGAAGGTAATCTTTGTATTGCTTTTTCATGGCCTTCAATTGCTCGTACAATCTGGGGTGACCACCAGCGCTATATTGACACTTATTTTAAAGCCTATCCCGGGTACTACTTTACCGGAGATGGAGCATTACGCGATGAAAAAGGTAATTACCGTATAACGGGCCGAGTCGACGATGTCATCATTGTTTCTGGACATAACCTAGGTACTGCACCGATTGAAGATGCAATCAATGAACATATTGACGTGGCAGAATCTGCAATTGTTGGGTTTCCTCACGATATTAAAGGAAACGCACTGTACGGTTTCATCATTTTAAAAAATGGTGTAGATGAAAGCCAATTAGACGCTTTAAGAAAAGATGTCAACGCCTTAATTGCTCATGAAATTGGACCCATAGCGAAATTGGACAAGATACAATTCGTTGAAGGTTTACCGAAAACGCGTTCAGGTAAAATTATGCGTCGAATTTTACGGAAGGTTGCAGAAGGTCATTTCGATCAACTGGGTGACACTTCTACCCTGTTAAATCCTGAGATCGTTGAAGGTATAATTAAAGGAAGAGTTTAAAAATTTGATCCCTCATTTTATTGTTGAGGGATCAATTCTATTTTAAACATAAAATCTACGATATTTCCTTCCTTTGGATCAGGTGTCATACCATACTGTGTTCTGTCAATGGCGGAACGTCCCAATAGAACGGGTTTGTTCGATAAAGGATCAATGCCCAAGTATTTTAACTCAACCTTGAGTGGTAGTTTTTTCCCCAGCATCTCGAATTCTCCTACAGTAAAATAGGTGTTATCTTCAAAAACAATTTTATCCGAACGGTAGAACATAGATGGGTATTTTTTACTATTGAAATATCCTTCTTCATAGATCGATTCATCGCGATATGAGTTGAACGTGGTTAATTCCTTGACAGGTAGCTCCACGCTAATTTTCGAATTTGAAATATCCTCTCCTATATGAATGGTTCCCGAAAATTTTCTAAAAGCACCTTTTGTGATCCCGCCCTTTGGTCCCAGTTGAAAATTCAGTCGTACCGTGGTGTCGAGTATACTGTATTTTCCTGTGAGTTTTTCCAAGGGCTCCCCTTTAAGCATGAAAGGATCTTCCACGGCTTTTTTATTATTCGCAGACGTACCGACAATTTCTAGCGACGTCAAGGCTTCTTCTTCCTCATTAACAGTTAAAGGCGTAACACCTACGATAATCGACACTAATAGTGTTAACAAAGTCAATCCTAGGGTTAACTTTTC
>JBFHIN010000278.1:0-3311 GCA_041596415.1 Crocinitomicaceae bacterium
AATAAGAAAAAAAGTTCTTCATGGCTCACTTACTATTACGAAAGAAATAATAATTCACCCATTGACTGTGAATTGATCATTGAGGAAAAGGATCTTACCGTCATTTTGGGGGATATTCGTAAGGAAGTAAAGCAAAATTCTAAAACTGTCGAGTATTGGGAAGAAGAATTAGATGCAAATGGAAATAAGGTCAAAGTAAAGAAATCAAAGGTAGTTGTGGCGATGGTGGCTATTTTAAGCCGGACAAAAACAGCCAACATTCCTTGGTCTATCACTTTAAAAGATTTAGGTGATGGACAACACGTATATTCTGAAACAAAAGAAACTATTGTAGAAATCACCCATCAATCAGCTTCGTTGGTCAGTGGAGATGTTAGAGCCTTACCGGAGAATATATCCACCGACATTAATCTGGATACTCACCCATTTCCGAGTGACAAAGAAATGACTAAACAAGTAAAAGATAAATACTTAAAAGAGCTTAATGATCTGATCGTAAGCAAAAAGGATCACTTGCTGAACCTAAACAAGGTGATTGATTAAAGTTAAAGCTTGCTGAATAAAAAATATTGTAACTTAGACATCAAGGTTTTCCTAAAGGTCTTTGTTAATGCCAACAAAGTCCACCGAGGGTAGTTCATTCGCATGAGTTAAAGTGTAAAACTGGTATATGAAAACATTATATTTTAAACTAAGGCACTTTAAAAAAGTGTTTCATATCGTAACTTTTGATGTAGTAGTTGAACTACACGGACGACAAACCGAGTGTTTTTTCTTTGGCCTTTGGCCTTTCAATCATAATTATTACAGATGTTAAAGAAATTTCTAAGTTTTACCCTGTGTGTATTTAATTCATTGAGCTTTGGACAATTAACCAATATACCAGATGCTAATTTTGAGCAAGCTCTCATAGATTATGGCTACGATACTGGAATACCCAACGGAAGTGTTCCAACATCAAATATTTCGAATGTCACTCATCTATATTTGAACGAACGCAACATCTCTGACCTAAACGGAATACAAGATTTTATTGGTCTTGAGGCTCTTTACGTTGGGGTAAATAATTTAACAGAGATCGATGTTTCCAACAACCTTTCTTTAAAGTATTTACATGTTTTCAATAACTTTCTAGATTCCATAAACCTTACTCAAAACACTCAATTAGTTGAATTAAGAGCAGGAGTAAACACTTTAAAGAACATCGATTTGAGTCAAAATCAACTTTTAGAAAACCTACAACTTTCTTTTACGAATATTTCTGCACTTGATCTTTCACATAATGGTCAATTAAAATTGTTTCACATGATTCACACTCCTTTATATTGCCTAGACTTGAGAAACGGGAATAATATTGGAATAGAACATTTTACATGTTACGGCAATTACCTTGAATGCATCGATGTTGACGATGAAATGTACGCAACAAATACTTGGCCTGCTATTCCCGGTGGCTCTGTAAATGAAGGAGTTACTTACAGCACTAATTGTAATTGCGACCCAAGTCAGGCACCGTCTGTAGGATTTAAGGAAATTCAGTTTGACAAAAAATATCTGGTAAAAGTGTATAATATGTTGGGCATTGAAACGAGCATTGTACCAAACGAATTGTTAATTTTTTTGTACTCAGATGGTACAAGAGAAAAAAGAGTAATTGTAGAATAATTAACCAATTCTTTTTGCATTAATAAACAATATTGCACGAAACGTCATAAATCCTTAAAAGTTGATAAAGCAGTGTTATGAAAGAAGAAATTATTAAAAACCTCGATAACGCTAGACAACTTGAAAACCTTTATCGTTATGACAAATCGACTTTCAAGAGTGAATTCAATTTGATCTATCCCGATATTCAAGAAAAGCTATCAGCGCAAATTTGGTATGAACGACTAAACTATGAAAACGAAAAAATTTCATGGGGAAGAAAACAAGAGTTGATTTTTGTACTTATAGCCTCTTTCCTTGCCGGATTAATTGCCAAGATTCCTGATTTCACCTCTATTGACCATGACTACTTCTACCAGCGGAACATTTCCTTTATTATTTTCCCATTTTTAACCCTTTATTTTGCCTGGAGACTGAAAATTAATTTCAAAAAAATCACAATTATTTTACTCACCTTTTTAATTTCAGTAGCATATATCAATCTACTACCTGTTAACGCAAAAAGTGATACCATTTTGCTAGCAATTGTTCACTTGCCATTATTCTTGTGGACTGTTCTTGGTTATATCTATACGGGAAACAGCTTTAATAATTTCCACAGTCGTTTAGAGTATCTCAGATTCAATGGAGACTTGATCATAATGACAAGCATTATTCTCCTTTCAGGGGCACTTTTAACGGGAATAACCATTGGATTATTTGCTCTCATACAAATAGATATTTCAGATTTCTATTTCAGATATGTGGTAGTGTGGGGACTTGCAGCATCACCTATTGTTTCCACTTTTCTTGTTCAATCAAACCCTCAATTGGTAAACAAAATTTCTCCAATTATTGCCATTGTATTTACTCCCCTAGTTCTTACTACACTTATAGTATTTTTAATTGCATTAATTAAAACAGGTCAAGACCCTTATAATGACAGAGAATTTCTATTCATTTTAAATTTTCTATTAATAAGTGTTATGGCAATAATACTTTTTTCTATTACAGAAATTGCAAAACTGACTACCAATACTATTGGATGGATACTCTTGATTAGTTTAACTGCTTTAACAATTATTGTAAACGGGTTAGCCTTGTCGGCGATTTTATTTAGAATTTCTGAATGGGGTTTAACACCAAACAGACTTGCTGTTTTAGGGGCAAACCTTCTGATTATGTTAAATTTACTTTTTGTAATATATGGAATGTATAAAACGACACTTAATAAAAATGAACTTATAAAAGTTGAAAAAAGTATTGCGTCATTCTTACCTATATATAGTTTGTGGGCGTTAATTGTCACTTTTCTATTTCCCTTACTATTTAATTTCAACTAATTAAATCTGTCATCTTCAAGATAATTGCTTCGTGGATATGTTTATTTTTCAATCACGAATAATAGTTCTTTCGTATTGGATAAAATTGATTTAACGAATAATTTTATTATCTTAGATAGTATCGCGAGGGTAGTGAGTCATTAGTTGGATCGACCTAAGTTGCCGGAGTGGTTAAGGGGGCATGAGCTTTTAAAGAAGTATTGGTGATTTCCGTCGCGATTTGATTTAATTTAACCTTAAAAACATCATTATGATAGTACAACTCAACACTGATAAAAACATTCAAGGTACAGAAAAACTTGAATCGATTGTTTCCGATAAAAT
>JBFHIN010000279.1:0-3307 GCA_041596415.1 Crocinitomicaceae bacterium
ATCATAGACATTCGCCAAAAAGCAAGAGAGAACAAAGACTGGACAACTTCAGACCTGATTCGTGACGGATTGGCAGCGGCAGGAATAACCATTAAAGATGGTAAAGAAGGAACTTCCTGGTCCTAAAATGCTTATAAATTAGTAATTTCCCTGTTCTAACCTTTTTTGGGTTGGAATTAATCAAATCAATACCGATGCTTTCAAAAGACACCGAAAAAAAGCTTTTTTTACTTGATGCTTATGCATTGATCTACCGTGCATATTTTGCCTTTGCTAAAAATCCACGCGTGAATTCTAAAGGACAAAATACTTCGGCGGCCTTTGGTTTTACCAATGTGCTTATTGATGTTATCAAAAACGAAAAACCTACACATTTAGCGGTTGTCTTTGATCCTCCAGGAGGTTCTACTTCCCGACAGGAGGAGTTTGAAGCGTATAAAGCGCATCGCGAGGAAATGCCGGAAGATATTCGCAGTATGATCGGGCCAATCAAGAAGATCGTTGAGGCATTTTGCGTGCCTATTTTAGAGGTGAATGGTTATGAGGCAGATGACGTTATCGGAACATTGGCAAAGATCGCAGAGAAAAAAGGCTATGTTACCTATATGATGACACCCGACAAGGATTATGGTCAGTTGGTGTCTGAGAACATTTTCATGTTTAAACCTGGTAGAGGCGGAAATCCTGCTGAGATTTGGGGAGTTAAAGAAGTATGTGAGAAATTTGAGATTGAATCTCCGGATCAACTTATAGATATTTTAGGTTTATGGGGAGATGCAGCTGATAACATCCCGGGAATCCCGGGGATCGGTGAAAAAACGGCTAAGCAGCTGGTTCAAAAATATGGTTCTGTCGAATCACTGATCGAACATGCGGATGAGTTGAAAGGAAAACAAAAGGAAAATGTCATCAATTTTGCTCAACAAGGTCTAATTTCTAAGCAATTGGCAACGATCATTACGGACGTTGAAGTTGATTTCAAAGAGGAGGATCTTACCATGTGTGAACCTGATCCGGAGAAAATAATGGAAGTTTTTACCGAATTGGAGTTCAGGACCATGGCAAAAAGAATCCTTAATGAGGATATTCAGATCCAAGCCGATGCCAATACAGGTAAAACAACTAAAGAGAGTAACGGACAATTGGATCTGTTCAGCCTACAAAGTTCCATTGCTGAATCCAGAGGATCGGACACTGAAACAGATGGGTATCAAAATATTGATACCGCTAAACCGTCCTACCATTTGATTCAAACGCATGAAGAACGAAAAGAATTGCTAGACCTCTTGTTACAACAAAAGCAAGTTTGCTTTGATACGGAGACCAATAATATTGATGCTCTTCATGCAGAATTGGTCGGAATGTCCTTCTCCTTTAAAGAGAAAGAGGCGTTTTATGTGGCCATTCCTGAAGACCAAAATGAAGCTAAAAAGATCGTAAATGAATTTGCGCCCTTCTTCAGCTCATCGAAGATCGAAAAAATTGCGCATAATCTAAAATACGATTGGAAAGTATTGAATAGATACGATATTGAACTGGCTTATCCCTTGTTTGACACGATGGTGGCTCATTATCTGATCAATCCGGAATCTAAGCAGGGTATGGACTTTCTGGCAGAATTTTATTTGAATTACAAACCTATACCCATTGAGGCATTGATCGGTAAAAAAGATAAAAATCAGGGTAACATGCGCGATCTTGACCCCAAAGATGTGTATCGCTATGCCTGTGAAGATGCTGACATTACATTGCAATTAAAACAGCTCTTTGAACCAGAGATTAACAAGGAGCATTTGAAAAATCTATTCTATGACATTGAAATGCCCCTGGTGGAGGTGTTGAAGTGCATGGAGCAAGAAGGTATTGCCATTGACGTGAAAGGGCTAAAGGAATTTTCGGCAGAAATGGAAAAGTCACTTCACCACTTGGAAGCTGAAATCCGTAAAATGGCGGGCGTTGATTTCAATGTCGATTCTCCGAAACAATTGGGAGATGTTCTTTTCGAACAATTGAAAATATCTTCCAAAGCTAAAAAGACTAAAACAGGGCAATATGCTACCTCCGAAGATGTTCTGGTTAAGCATGAAAAAGATCACCCGATCATTCCGCTTATTCTTGAATATCGTCAGTTACGAAAATTAAAAAGCACCTATGTAGACCCACTTCCCTCCATGACAGATCCTGTTGACGGAAGAGTGCATACACATTTTATGCAAACGGTTACTGCAACCGGTAGACTTAGTTCTAATAATCCGAACTTACAGAACATTCCGATCAGAACCGAAAAAGGAAAAGAGATACGTAAGGCTTTTATCGCAAGAGACAAGGATTTTGAATTGCTTTCATCAGATTATTCCCAGATTGAACTTCGTTTGATCGCTGCGTTGAGTGGTGATGAAAATATGATCGGTGCTTTCAAGGATGGTAAAGACATTCACGCGGCAACAGCTGCCAAAGTTTTTAACGTTCCGTTGGAGGAAGTAACCCGTGAACAAAGAAGTGCTGCAAAGGCGGTTAACTTTGGAATAATTTACGGGCAAAGTGCATTTGGCTTATCTCAGAATCTGGGTATATCGCGAACAGAAGCCAAAGATATTATTGATAATTACTTCATTCAGTATCCCACTATCAAAGAATACATGAACAAAGCCATTGAGCAGGCACGTTCTCAGGGATACGTAGAAACAATCATGAAGCGTAGACGCTATTTGCCGGACATTAATTCTGCCAATGCCGTGGTAAGAGGTTTTGCTGAGCGAAACGCCATCAACGCTCCTTTGCAGGGATCTGCCGCCGACATTATTAAGGTGGCGATGGTGAACGTACATCACGAAATGGTAAAAAAGAAGCTCAAATCTAAGTTAATCCTTCAAGTGCATGATGAACTTGTATTTGACGTGCATAAAAGTGAGAAAGAGGTAATGATGAAGTTGGTGGAAAAAGGAATGGAGAAAGCAGTATCCTTGAGTGTTCCTTTGGAAGTAGAGCTAGATTTCGGAGAGAACTGGCTAGCAGCACACTAATGTTCTATTTTCCAACCTCGCTGAATCAGGGTGTTGTAAAAAGTGACTAATTCACGGGAATTTTCTAGATCCGCGTAAACCTGTTTAATAGTCAATACATTGTTATTTACCTCAGGGCTAAGGGCATATGGGAATTGAAGTGGGTGTTCTTTCTCATTGTTTTTTTCAGCTTTTGCCATGAACTTTCTAAGTAATTCGATAGCCGGATTGGCACTGATCTTGAAATCTTCTGACTTTACCGAGGCAAAGAAATCAATTTTTTGGCGTGCTCTGGACAATAAGAC
>JBFHIN010000280.1:0-3300 GCA_041596415.1 Crocinitomicaceae bacterium
CGATCTTCAATCTTTTGATACTTTATGGGTAAATCATGTTTTAACGCGTAGGCATTTACCAATTTGAACATTTTTGGATCATCATTCCGATAAGCATCGTAAAACACATACAGCAAGTCATTCGTTCTGAAAGTGATCAAAGGACTTTTGTAATTCATCACGAAAACCTCTTCCCTATTCAAGTTGTTGTGACGATCCCATTGAATGATCCCAATAAGTATGAAAAGACCAACGAATGAAGCATACAATAGTCGTTTTTTGCTGGTTTTCATCACCACCATAACAAGCAAAGTCAGCACGATTACTATCCAAAAGTTCAAGGAAAATCCTACAGCAAGTGCCCCTGGAATCGACTCAATTTGTTCGAGGGAAAAGAGCAAAACCAAAAGACTTGCGGAAAATACTGCACCAGTGAGCATGTTCAAAACCGGAATTTTACCAACGACAAGGAAAAAGATGCCAAGTCCCAATAACCAACCTGATATTAGGATCAACACCAGATTACTCAGTAAGAAGTAATTCGGAAATTGCTGAAAATAATACAAAGACAAGGGTGAAGTCATCAATTGGGCAGAAATTCCAACCGCAACACCCTTCCACATAAAATTGAGCCATTTATGTTCAATAACGACGGCATCTTCTATCCTTTCATAAAACAAGAAGATCCCCAACATGGCCAAAAAAGATAATTGAAACCCTACATCGAAAAGCACGAGCGGTTCAAGAACAAGCAGAACAAATGCGGAAAAGAACAAACTATTTAAGGGGTTATAGCTTCGCGAGATCAGCTGCGATAAACTTAGCACAGAAAACATAAAAACTGCGCGCGTTACGGATGGCGACAACCCCGTTAGCACAGCATAGCCCCACATTAAGGCTACAACGATAATGATCGCTATATTTCGTTTGACAAACCGATGAAATTTTGCAAACAATGTTAACAGGATCTGCATGATAATACCAATATGCAAACCTGAAACCGCCAAAAGATGCGTTGCTCCGGTATTAGCAAAACTACTTCGCGTCTCTTGATCCAACTCCGATTTATCACCCAAAACCAGAGCCATAGCAACGCCTAAATAAGGGTCCTTCAAATGGGCGCTCATTATTCCTTTTAAATAGTTTCTAGACTTGCTTAAAAAACCCGAAAATAATCCGGGCTCACTTTTATCCAAGAGGATATACTGTTCATGACCGACAAAAGCAATATGTTTCAACCCTTTCGTACTCCAGTATTTTTTAGCGTCAAATTCTCCCGGATTTCCTTTATTTTCTATTGGAAGTATTTCAGAAGATAAACAGATTACATCGTGTTGGTTCAGGACAAACCCTTCCTTTTGCACAAACAACAATAAATTCAGATTCATGGGCTGTCGTTCCCGATTGTGATAAACACATTGAATTTGTCCCTTAACGCGAATCCAGTCCGAATTCATTTTCCCAATTTCCTCGACGCTAACTTCCGTAAAGTCTCCCTTAGTATATTTCTCCTCGAAGCTCCTAATTCCTTCTTCCGAATCATTTGAAAGTTGCAGCATCAAACCCAGACCCGTGAACGCTAGGTAGCACGAAATTGTCCAAAAAAGGTTGTTTTTAATTCCGATAAATTGATGAAAAACGAACAATGCGACAAGTACAAAACTCAGTGTAAAAAGCGGATCTGTCCACTGCGCCAGTTCAAAACCGAGAATTATCCCCGTCATTAACCCCAACGTTAACAACAGAAATGGCATTCTGTAGAATTGATATGAATGAATAGTAGGCATTCGTTTAGTAGTGCAAGTAAATATTTTTTTTGATATCTAACAAGGAAAAATAGCCTTTAAAGGTGTAAGAGTACAACAGATTTAAAAATCGAAATACTATCTTTACATCAAAATTTTTTAAGATGATAAATATCACGCTTCCCGATGGATCGGTTAGACAATATGAATCCGGAATTACTGCGCTAGATATTGCCAAAAGTATTTCGGAGGGTCTTGCACGTAACGTTTTGGCTGCCAAAGTTGACGGAGAGGTAATTGACGCCACTCGACCAATTGATAATCATGCTCAATTGCAGCTTTTGACCTGGCAAGATCAAGAAGGGAAGTCTACCATGTGGCATTCATCCGCCCACCTTATGGCTGAGGCACTCGAGTTTTTCTATCCGGGCATCAAACTGGCTATTGGTCCTCCGATTGCTAACGGATTTTACTATGACGTAGATTTCGGTGAATACTCCATTTCAGAAAAAGATCTGGACAAGATCGAACAAAAAATGAAGGAGCTTGCCAAGGAAAAGAATGAATACATACGTAAAGAAATTTCTAAAGCTGAGGCTATTGCCTTCTTTGAGGAAAAACAAGATCCTTACAAGTTAGAATTGTTGGAAGGACTTGAAGATGGAAACATTACCTTCTATACCCAAGGTAACTTCACGGATCTTTGTCGAGGACCTCATATTCCTGATACAGGATTTATCAAAGCAATAAAATTGACTTCAATTGCCGGTGCATACTGGAAAGGAGACGAAAACAACAAGCAGTTAACGCGTATTTACGGAATTACTTTCCCTAAAGCTGCTGAACTGACAGAATACCTTGAAAAATTAGAGGAAGCTAAGCGTCGTGATCACCGCAAATTGGGGAAAGAACTCGAATTGTTCACTTTTTCTCAAAAGGTTGGGCAAGGATTACCGCTCTGGTTACCTAAAGGAGCTGCCTTAAGAGAGCGTTTGGAAAACTTCTTGAAGAAAGCGCAGCGCCGTGCAGGATATGATCAGGTGATCACACCGCACATAGGAAGCAAGGAACTGTATGTTACTTCAGGACATTACGCCAAATATGGAGCAGATTCATTTCAGCCGATCCACACACCGGATGAAGGAGAAGAGTTTTTATTAAAACCGATGAACTGCCCGCACCATTGTGAAATATTCAAGTCGAAACCAAGATCATATAAAGATCTGCCGGTTCGATTTGCTGAATTTGGAACGGTTTATCGCTACGAACAATCAGGTGAGTTGCACGGTTTGACACGAGTACGTGGATTTACGCAAGATGACGCCCACATTTTCTGCTCTCAAGACCAAGTGAAGGACGAGTTCAAGAAAGTGATCGATCTTGTCTTGTATATCTTCAAAACTTTGTCGTTTGAAAACTTCAAGGCGCAGATATCTTTGCGTGATCCTAATGAGCCTTCGAAGTATATTGGAAGCGACGAAAATTGGGAAAAAGCCGAACAATCAATCATTGAAGCTGCAGCTGAGAAAAACCTGAATACCGTGGTAGAATATGGCGAAGCAGCCTTCTACGGTCC
>JBFHIN010000281.1:0-3295 GCA_041596415.1 Crocinitomicaceae bacterium
GGATGCTTTTTTATTTATAACAATGACATGATTGTCCTCGTAGAGAATTTCAAGATCTTTAGGTGAAGACATAGTTAATACTGTTCCTTTTCGTTCGGGAAATCTCCAGACCTTACATCCTTGATATATTCTTTGAAGGAATCCATCATTTGTTCGTACAAATTGTTGTATTTTCTCAGAAATCGTGGACTAAACTCATTATTGATTCCGAGCATGTCGTGCACAACAAGTACTTGTCCATCAACACCGTTACCGGCACCAATACCAATGATGGGAATAGAAACTTCTTTTGCCACGTGTGCCGCCAGTTTCGCCGGAATCTTCTCTAAAACGATAGCGAAACAACCTGCTTCTTCCAAGGCTTTGGCATCTTCCACCAAACGCTTAGCTTCTTCCTCTTCTTTGGCACGTACCACGTAAGTACCAAACTTGTAAATCGACTGCGGTGTAAGTCCAAGGTGTCCCATAACCGGTATTCCGGCAGTTAAAATTCGGGAGATCGACTCGATAATTTCTCTTCCTCCTTCCATTTTAACGGCATGCGCACCGGATTCTTTCATAATGCGAATAGAGCTGGAAAGTGCCTCTTTTGAATTTCCCTGATAAGAACCAAAGGGAAGATCGACAACCACCAACGCTCTGTTGACAGCTCTAACAACGGAAGAAGCGTGATAGATCATTTGATCAAGCGTGATCGGTAATGTCGTTTCATGTCCTGCCATAACGTTTGAGGCTGAATCGCCCACAAGGATGACGTCAATTCCTGCTTCATCGATGATCCGCGCTGTAGAGTAATCGTAACCTGTAAGCATGGAGATCTTTTCTCCGGCGTTTTTCATTTCCTGAAGCGTATGCGTTGTTACCTTTTTTACATTCTTATGAACTGACATGCTGGTTTCTATTTTTTTGTAAAAGTATAAAAGTCACTGAAAAATCACTAGCGAAGTATTACGCTTCAACGGCAATGTGAATGATCGCATCTCCTTTGTAAACGATCGGTGACTCATTGACACAGATCACATACCCGTCATGAGCGGCTTTGATCTTACGTTCTATTTTTCCGTACGGATCTGTCAAGGTTCCTATTTGCTCTCCTTTTTTCACCTTGGCACCATTCAGTGCTATTGGGTGGAACATGCCCGACATTGCCGAGCGAATCCATTTACTTTCCTTGAGCATCACCGGACTTCGACCATTGGTACTGTCTATTTTAAAAGAGCGCATATCGAGGTGATTCAGCAAACGCTTTACGCCGTTCATCCCCTCCTCGACGATATTTTCTTCAATGCTGTTGGTTTTTCCTCCTTCAAAAAGTAACATCTTTTTTCCCTCCTTGAAGATCGCTTCACGGATGGTTTTGGAGATATAGCCTGAATTCAGAATAAATGGCGGATTAAAGATCTCAGCCAATTCCACGGCGCCTTTATCTTTGAAGTTACATCTGATCTGCGGAAAGTTATTGCGCTGCGCCGAGCCGGTGTGAAAGTCGATGACGTAATCCACGTGCGGAGCGATCTCCTTCATAAAGTGATAGGCAAATTGCGCTGCAAGAGATCCTGATTCACTCCCCGGAAAACTGCGGTTCAAGTCACGACCATCAGGCAGCTCGCGCTTAAAGTTCAAGAAACCGAAGATGTTGAAGACAGGCAAACAAATGATCGTTCCTTTTTGGGGCTTGTTATAGCCTTTGCGGATAATTCTGCGGATGATTTCCACGCCATTGATCTCGTCACCGTGCAAACCGGCCATCAGTAGTACGGTCGGACCATCTTCTTTAGCTCGTTCAACAAAAACAGGAATCAAGATCGGTGTTGAAGTGTGCAACTTTGCCACATCCAGATTCAGCTGAGCACTTTTTCCCGGCAATATCTCCTGTCCTAATATGACGAACTTTTTATTTTTCATGGCTTATTTACCGGTGTTCTTTTCCAGGTACTGTATGATTCTTCCTGCGATATCAGTTCCGGTAGTTTTTTCGATGCCTTCGAGTCCCGGCGATGAATTCACCTCCAAGACCAGCGGTCCGCGTGAACTTTGCAGCATGTCAACCCCTGCCACACCCAAACCAAGTGTTTTGGCCGAGAGTATGGCTATTTCCTTTTCCTTATCTGTAAGTTCAATAATTCGGGAAGAACCGCCACGATGCAGGTTGGAGCGGAATTCACCTGCTTTTCCCTGACGCTTCATCGCACCAACCACTTCTCCATCCACCACAAATGCGCGAATATCTGCGCCCTTTGCTTCAGGAATAAATTCTTGTACGATCACACGCGCTTTCAATCCGTTGAATGCTTCCAATACCGATTGCGCCGCATTTTGATTTTCAGCCAAAACAACACCCAATCCTTGTGTTCCCTCCAACAATTTAAGTACTACAGGCGCTCCACCTGCCGATTCCACTACGTGCTCCACGTTTCTGGAATAGTTCGTAAAAACAGTCTTCGGCAAACCAATTCCTTCTCTGGAAAGCACCTGTAAACAACGCAGTTTATCTCTGGAGTGTACAATACCTCTTGAACTCACGGCCGAAAAAACGTTCATCATTTCAAACTGACGCACTACTGCAGTACCATAAAAAGTAACTGAAGCACCAATTCTTGGAATTACGGCATCAAAACCTTCCAGATAACCATTACCATAATAAAGTGCAGGTCCGCCCTGTTCGATCTCGATATTACATTTCAAATGATCGATCACATGTGCTTCATGTCCACGTTGCTCAGCAGCCTCAACCAATCTCCTTGTAGAGTATAAATTCGCATTACGCGATAAAATGGCAATTTTCATAGATTTGATTCCTATATTTTAGCTTAAGATGTTTGTTTTCGACGTATCGATCACAAAACGTTTATTTAATAATTTTCTTCCCAACAGCACCGGATAACGCATTCCTCCTCTTTCATTCAGCGAAAACTCAGTTAGGATCTTTTCTCCTCCCAGTACAATGTGACCTTTGATCAAGTAGCGATTCTGCACCTGACCATTGGAGCTGCGGACCCTTTTCCTTCTAAACTCGTCAAATTTGAGCAGTTCGCCTGTATACGACGCATGGTTCTCATCCAAGAATTTCACCAGAAGGATCTTTTTATCATTTTCCGTACGCTCTTCACAATAACTTACATGTATACTTGACGTGTAAGCCCCGGAGTCGATCTTTACGTCCACTTTATCGACGCCAAAATCAGGCAGAGCAGCGTTTTCGCGGCGTCCAATCCTTCTTAAGTTTCTCGATTCCTGCATACGATGATAATTAGGACAAAAATATTACTTTTGCAGCAGAGAAAGGTGAAATTCA
>JBFHIN010000282.1:0-3290 GCA_041596415.1 Crocinitomicaceae bacterium
GAATCCTTTCCGAATAATTTACGTCCATAACCGAAGTTATACGACCTGTTCCAAATTGCGCGAATTTCTGATCCTTTCGTGATGGTCCCAAGATTTAAGGGTGTAGATATTGTTCCCAAAATAACATTGTTCAATGTATCCTGGCTTATATTATCACGATTTGCGATCACAGAAGTATCACCATTGAATACGATCGTTAATGAATCAAAGTAATTAGATAGTTTTCCTCTGAAAATGATGTCTGAAGTTTCTTTATTCAACTTTGAGTACCAGGAATAATTTTCACGAATATTGAAGGCTACTCCCCCGAATTTTTCATTTTGAAAGGCAAAACCAGCCCAATTGTAATTGGCAAACATTGCCACTCCGGCTTCTGCATAATCGGCAGCTGCCTCTTGTTGTTGTCTCCAATTGATCGTATCACCACTGTTTCCGGTTACTTGTGACCTAATAGTTCCGTACAATTTTTTCAATTTCTCTGAATTCAATTCATCGGAATAAATTCCTGCACCAAATTCAGAAGATCCCATAGTGATCTTTTTCCCTTCATAGCCTGTTCCCCATCCCAAAGCACTGGCATTTATTCCCAAGCAATGGTAGTCGGTAACAAAAGTTGTAGCCACCCCTTTACCTACCGCCGGGTATGCAATGTTTTGTGTTTGAGCAAAAACATTTAGTGAAGAAAAAATAAATAGAATAGAAATGTAGTAGATGTTTTTCATCTTGATATAGCATTGATTCGTTACTTCCGTGAAATTAGAAAAAAATTGGAATATAAAAAGGTATAAATCAAAAAGAGGAACAAATTCAATTGAAACTTGTTCCTCTTTCTCTAAACCATGCTAAAACTATAAAACCCAAATCACAAACTATGAAAATTGTAATCTGAACACAACAAAGGTAGATGTAATTTTTTAATCTGCAAGAGTTTCTGAAAAAAAATAAAAAAAAATTATCCCAGTCCAACGTCCAAACACATCATCACAAGGAATCCACCAATAAAGCCAATCACAGCCACATCTGTATACTTATCACGTTGGGTTTCAGGAATTACTTCTTCGACCACTACGAAAATCATAGCTCCCGCGGCAAACGCAAGTGCGAAAGGTAAAATGGGTTGCATATAAATAACTGCAAGCGCACCTATCACACCGGCAATTGGTTCAACAATAGCAGACAGTTGACCGTACCAGAAACTTCTCACACGGCTCATGCCAATTCTTCTCAAGGGCATGGCAACGGCAAACCCTTCCGGAAAATTTTGAATACCAATACCAATAGCTAAGGTAATGGCACCGATATACGTTGCGCCATCCATACCGACACTTGCTGCACCAAACAAAACACCAACAGCCAAACCTTCGGGAATGTTATGCAAAGTAATCGCTAGAACGAGAAGTGTAGAACGATGCAATTGAGTTTTCACCCCTTCTTTCTCGTCCTCCCTGAAATTGATGTGCAAATGCGGTAATTTTTTATCGAGCCAGAATAGAAACAAGGCTCCCAGTAAAAACCCAACCGCTGCCGGCATCCAGGGCATGGAAGGATATAAAGTCTCAGACATCTCTATGGCCGGATTCAACAACGACCAGAAACTGGCGGCAACCATAACTCCACCAGTAAATCCGAGCATTCCGTCAAGCCAGCCACGATGCATGGTTTTGAAGAAGAAAACAAAAGAAGCACCTGCCGCCGTTAAAAACCAGGTAAAGGTTGTAGCTATCAATGCCGCCAACACTGGATCGATACTTTTAAAAAACGCTTCTATTTCTTTCATTTCACAAAATGTTCGGCTCAAAGATAAGCAACTTGTGAAATTCGCTTCTCGTACTAAAGAAAAAATGAAAAATTGAAAGTTTTGCCAGTGCTCCCAATTTTATACCTATCTTCGCGCAAAATTTTATAGTAGTAATATAATGGCGACAAACAGAACATTTACCATGTTGAAACCGGATGCTCTTGAAAACGGGTATACCGGAAAGATCCTTGACATGATCATCCAAGCTGGGTTTGAAATTAAAGCAATGAAACTTACACGTTTGACAGAAGATCAGGCGAAGAAATTTTACGAAGTTCACGCTGAACGTCCTTTCTATGGTGAATTAGTTGAGTATATGACTTCAGGTCCTATTGTTGCAGCGATCCTTGAAAAAGACAATGCAGTGGCTGATTTCCGTACATTGATCGGAGCTACAGATCCTGCTGAAGCAGCAGAAGGTACGATCAGAAAATACTACGCTGAGTCAAAAGGAAGAAACGCCGTTCACGGTTCTGATTCTGACGATAACGCTGCGATTGAAAGCGCTTTCCATTTTTCGGCTAACGAAATTATCTAAGCAAATTTAATTTAATATTTCAAAGGCTGTCCCTCAATTGAAGGACGGCCTTTTTTATTTTAGATAGCGTTCAAACAACAATATTGTTAACTTTGAATCCTGGCAATAGCACACGAAAAATATGGAATACACAGTAGAGGAACGTTTTATACGTTATGCAAAAATAGACACAACGGCAGACCCAAATTCAACATCATTTCCTTCATCCAAGAAGCAGTTGGACCTGGCAAAGGTGTTATTTAATGAATTGAAAGAACTTCAACTTGAAGAGGTTGAATTGGACGAATGGGGATACGTATATGCTACAATACCTTCCAATAGCTCAAAATCCAATCTCCCAACGATTTGTTTTTGCTCTCATATGGATACTGCTCCCGATTGCAGTGGAACAAACGTTCAGCCGATCGTTCACCGTGCATACGACGGATCACCTATTGTTCTTCCGGATGACACTACCCAAGTAATCACTACCGAACAGCACCCATATTTAAAAAAGAAGATTGGCGACGATATCATCACTGCTAGCGGTTTAACATTGCTTGGTGCTGACGATAAGGCAGGAGTGGCAATCATCATGGACCTGGCATATCAGTTAACGAAAAATAAAAATATCCCTCACGGACCTATTCGTATTTTGTTCACCCCGGATGAAGAAGTTGGCCGCGGCGTTGAACACCTAGATATGAAGAAATTGAATGCCGACTACGGTTACACACTTGACGGTGGTAAATTAGGAGATATTGAGGATGAAACTTTTTCTGCCGATGCAGTGAAAGTTACGATCCACGGAATCAGCGCCCATCCTGGATACGCAAAAAACAAAATGGTGAATGCCATCAAGGTAGCCGCTGAATTTGTCAATGCGCTGCCTAAGGATAAATGGTCGCCCGAAACAACTGAAAAAAGAGAAGGATTTGTTCACCCCACCTCTATTGAAGGTGGATTAGAGAAAGC
>JBFHIN010000283.1:0-3288 GCA_041596415.1 Crocinitomicaceae bacterium
CTCCAAATCTAAGTTTCAATAAAAATTCGGGGATATTAGGAAGAATAATCTTCCGGTCGTTTACCCTCGCCAAGGTATTGGTAATCTTCTCATTGGTGTCACATGCCGCTACCACATTGTAGGCACCATGCATATTGCTGGTTATTGCAAATGTATAGGCACTGACCAAATCTTCAATATGTATCCACGGCATCAACTGCTTTCCTGATCCCAAGGCTGCTCCGAGACCCAAATTTATTGGTTTAAGCATTTGATCAAGTGCACCACCTTCTGTCGAAAGCACCACAGCACACCTCATTTTAACTACTTGGCATGATGTATTAAATAAATCAGCACTTTCTTCCCAAGATTTTACGAGTTGCGAAAGGTAATCCTCTCCAAAAGGATCTTCTTCCAGGTGTTCACGTTCAGGTTGATTGTAACCATAACAATTAATTCCAGAGGCAGAAATGTATTTTTTGAGTGAGGTAAGCCCTTTGGCATATTTATACAAAAATTCAGTAGTACCTATTCTTGAATTGTACAGCAACTTTTTACGTTCATCGGTCCATCGGTGATCACTTATACTTGCACCGGTCAGATTAACAATATGCGTTACCCCTTCAAAAGCCTTTAGATCGATCTCATCATTTTTTGGATTCCAGTGATATTCGCCTTCTTTTTTTGGAGATCTGCTCAAAACACGAACCTCCATTCCATTTGTTCTTAAATGATCGGTTAACTGTGAACCTATAAGTCCCGTACCTCCTGCAATGACAACTATATTCATCCCTTTGCTTTAAGTGAATAAACGAAATTTACCAAGAAATGTTCAATTTTACTTAAAAGAAAATACGACCATTGATCCATTCAGGATCTAAAACGGCATTCTTTTTTTTGTAGAAATTCAATGCAGGTTCATTCCAGTCCAAGACTTGCCAGTCCATTCTTTTAACGCCACGTTCACGAGCGATTTCAACCACCTGATCGAACAAAAGGGAACCAATGCCGTGTTTCCTATATTCGGGCAATACGTAAAAATCCTCCAGATAGAGGCATTTTCCCTTCCAAGTTGAATAGTTGGTAAAATACAAGGCAAATCCCACCACATTACCATCCATTTCGGCCACGATAGCCGAACATATTCCCTCATCAAACAAATGCACTTCCAGGTCTTCGGCGGTATTTACTACTTCACCTGGCGCTTTTTCGTATTCTGCTAAGGCATGTATCAATTCCATGATACTTTTAGCGTCCATGCGCTCTGCCGTTCTTATGTTGATCTTATTGGACACCTGCTAAATTAAAACGTAAACGAATTCCTGTACTCATATTTCCTGTTGGAAATGAAGTAGATACTTTCGGAGTATTGATCACTTGATCATAATATAATTGAACCGTAAGGTTTTGAGTCATGTTATAATCTGCCGATGATTTGATCGAGATAACACGTTGACCTGCAGTTGCCTGATTAGTGTTTTCCACGATCTTGCGCACAACGGTCAAATTATCTCTAAACGAAAGATCAAAACGAATATTCAGATCGTTGGCCGGAATTTTATCAAATGGCAATTTTACTTTAGAGAATTTATATCCCGTTCCGATCACCCACTCGTTTCCTCTTACCTCGGTCACCTGGTTATTATTTAATGACAAGGTTGCGCTTCTGTCCTTTTTAAATTCGAACTTAGTGATCAATCCTTGGTTTTTAATGTTCCAGGTTGCGTCGAATCCAATTAGTGGAGAGAAACGCTCAGAAATCGTTACATTTTGCAACTGACGAGAAGCAATGAAGTTGTTGTTGATATCTCTCGCTGTGGCATCACCATTTGCATCAAACTGAGCATTCAAATTCGTTTGTAAACCACTTACGCTGACAGTTGAACTATAACCATGACGTATAACAAAGTTTCTCACATATTTCTTAGCGAACTTATACTTGGTAAGACCGTTATAATTCACCGACCAATTTGGCAATGGTGTGTTCTTTATTGGGTTGATGTTTTTTTCGCTTATGTTTCTATTCGAATAAGCCGTTATGAATGCTCCAGTAACCACTTCTTGTTGTGAGCCTGAATATCCTGAATAATAACCAGAAGTTAATGGATTCGAATTCGCATTATCCTGACCTAATAATTGTGAAATCAACTGTCTGTTATTCAATAATTGATCGAATGTTGAAGATTGATATTCTTTTCCTAAAAGATCAAATGCCGAACCGATCGTAACGTTTGAATAAGTAAGTGTTCCTGTTTCAACTTTACTTTGACCTTCGTACTGCTGAGTAGATTCATTCCAACGGAAAAATTCGCTTGAGTTATTCCCAAATGTTCTGGTAGCTGTTAATTCAATCGCTACATCTTTTAAAGGTTCAAGAGATGCTCTTAAATTCAAGTTTTGCGTGTGTGTATTGGTATACTGTTTATTCAGATCTTCGTTTTGAACCAGCCATCCATTCGCTGCGGCTGTTGTAGCGATGTTGTATCCTGTTTCTCTACCCCATAGATCATAACGCTGTTGCCCAAATACGAAACCGCCAAGAGGGGCACCGAAGCTCTCATTAAAACCTAAAATTCTTGATTCTTGATTATAGCCCGGCAACAATGTACCATTGGTTAATGAATACGTTCCAGACACATTTCTAACTGTCATTAACGTACGCGCGAAGAATCCTCCTACCGGATGCACTTTACCGTTACGTTTCTTTTCCTTTTCCTCCTTTTCTTTTTTACGTTTGGCTTTACGTTTTTCCTTTTCCGTCATTTCAGACTCCGGTTTTTCCGGTGTAGTTGGTGTTGGCGTATTTGGCTTTGCCCCTACATTTCTTCCACCTACATCCTTTGCTCCTACCTGACCGCGACCTCCACGTCCGTCCATGTTCACTTTCTTCAGATATGGAACTTTGTTGTATAAGTTCGTGAAATTCATCTGACCTGTCATATTAATGGTACGGTTGTTCTGGATTGTATTACCAAAATCGGTTTGACCCAATGGACTTCTTATCCAATTGTATGTACCACCGTATTTAAAGTTAGCAGTCATCCAATCGGTTGCAGGGATTTTGTCTAACGGCAATGTATAACTGATGTTGTAATTATGCGAATAATCCATCGTCTTACCGAAAGTAGACATTTGTGAACGAATCGTGTCTTTGAACGACTGATAACCGTTAGGATCTAATTTTTTATCTACTCTGCCATCACCTTCTTCAAAAATTGATCGATTCGTAGCGTTGAAAGTGGCCTTCAGGTTTTTAGTGAGGTCGTAACCAAGCCCGTAAGTTCTGTTCCAGTTGAATCGCTTAACATA
>JBFHIN010000284.1:0-3285 GCA_041596415.1 Crocinitomicaceae bacterium
ATCAAATTGGTAATGATACTTTTGTGTTAAAATATTAAGACGTATGAAAATTGGCATTGTTGGTTGCGGAAATTTAGGCTTCTCCATATTGACGGGGATCTATAATAAGGAATTCGTAGAGCAAGTAATTGTTTCGAAACGCAACATTGAATCATTGAAGACCCTTTCGATGGAAAATGTAGAAGTAACAAGTGATAACGCACACTTGATTTCAAATTCCTCGCTGATCATAATCGCTTTGAAACCATACAATGTCGTACAATTCCTAGAGGAGTTCAAGGGGTGTTTTGACCCTGTACATCACACCATTGTTTCTGTAGCTACGGGAGTCACTATCACTGAAATGCAAGCTGTTATTGGAGAAGGTTATGACATTTTTAGAGCGATGCCCAATACAGCAGCAACAGTCAATGAATCCATAACTTCGATTGCTTTTAATCGAGATACCTTAGGTCGAAAACTAGCCGTTGAAAAGTTGTTCAATTCTTTGGGTGATACGATTTTCATTGATGAGAAACTCATGGAATCAGCAACAATATTAGGCGCTTGCGGTATAGCGTATGTTTTACGTTTCATGCGCGCTATGATTCAGGGTGGAATTGAGGTAGGTTTTGATTCAGCAACAGCAACCAAGATTGTAGCCCAAACAATAAAAGGAGCCTCTGAATTGATCATACAGAACGGTACACATCCGGAAGAGGAAATTGACAAGGTAACCACTCCAAAAGGTTGCACCATTGTTGGGCTAAACGAAATGGAGCACAGTGGATTCAGTTCAGCACTGATCAAAGGGATCGTTACCTCATATCAAAAAATAGAAAAATAAAAAAGGCCCTTGATTGGGCCTTTTAAGAATAATTATTTTTTACGTTTTTTCATTTGCTCTTGCTGCGCTTTTTGCATTTGCTCCAATCGCTCCTGGAATTTTGATTTCTTTTTCTCTTTTCCTGTTGTTGCACTTGCAAGCTTACGCTCCGCCATTTTTTGCTTCAACTTCTCCTCATCCACGAAGAACTTCTTAATTAGTATCATCACCAAGATAGAAACTAAGGTGGAGATGAAGTAATAATAAGAAAGACCTGATGCATAGTTATTGAAGAAAAAGATCATCATGAAAGGGAAAATGTACATAATCACCTTCATATTTGGCATACCCGGCTGTTGCGGTTGCTGCATGTTACCACTGTTCAAATGAGTATAAAGCAACGTAGTTCCAGCCATTAGGAGCGTAAATAAACTGACGTGATCTCCGTAAGGCCAAATGTTGACCCCAAAATCCCAGATTGAATCGTAGGAAGAAAGATCTTCTGCCCACAAGAAAGATTTTTGACGAAGCTCAAAGGCAGATGGGAAGAAACGGAATACTGCTAGAAGTATTGGCATTTGAATTAACATCGGAAGACAGCCGGCAAGTGGACTTGCGCCCGACTCGCGGTAAAGTGTCATCATTTCCATTTGCTTCTTCATTGCATCCTCTTTGTTGGGATACTTCTCGTTCAATTCATCAATTTCAGGTTTTAATATGCGCATTTTAGCAGAAGAAACGTACATCTTCCACTGGATTGGCATTAAGACGAATTTCAGAATGAGCGTCAATAACAGAATCGCAATCCCCACACCAATACCTATATTGGAAAGGAAGTTAAATAAAGGCTGAACAGCATATAGATTGATCCATCTGAATAGACCCCAACCAAAGTTCAGGATATCATCGTAATTGTGATGATAGGATTTTAACACCTCATAATCATTTGGGCCAAAGAACCAGCTAAATTCCACTGTTGCATTTGAAGCATTGTTGAACATCAAACCTGCTTTTGCAGAAAAATCTTTTAAGTGCGTCCATTGACGTTCGTGCCCATCCGGATAACTCTTCACCTTGAACGATGTACCATCCTTTGCAAATCCTCCTTCAGGACGAATAAATGATGAAAAATAACTTTGTTTGAAGGCAATCCACTCTACATCATCTTCAGCAGCTTCATCATCATCACCAACTTCCGACAAATAAGAGAAACCTTCTTTATCATAGTTGAAACAAACGGTGGAAACTCTTCGTTGCTCACTGAATAAACGCTCCGTTCTTCTGAATGCTGCCTGCCAATTGAACTGGATATTCTTCGGGTTTAACTTCCCTTCAAATCCCTGTATATTAACCTTGTAATCAAGATCATATGCATCTTTATTTAAAGCGTAGATTTGTTGTATCTTCTGACCATCGCCTAAATCAGCTTCGAGTGTAACGGATTCATCGGTTTTACTAACTACTTTAAATGGAAGTGCACCCGTAAAGACCGTTTTATCTTTTAAAGGAAGGATTAATTCATTCTTCGAATCTCCCTTTCTAAATAAATAAAGGGGTTTTTGTTCATTGTTTTTCTTAGCAAATTCAGAGTACGTTTCAAACTCTTTTAATTGAACCGAAGCAACAACGCCTCCTTTCGTTGACAAATAAATGATCAGCTTTTCATTCTCCAAACGAATCAGTTGTTCATCGAACTTACTTGCCGTGTTTTTCTCAGCATTTACAGCAATTGTTGTGTCCTTTTTCTGAATCGTGTCGGTAAAAACTAACCCAGCTTCAGTACTGATTTGCTTTCCATCCTTACCTAATTTAGGAACGAGATTTTTATCTGCAGCAAGTTCTGAGCTAACAGGTTCTTCTGAAGTTTTCTCTTGCTTTTTCTTGTTCTTTGTTTCTTGAGCAAGTTCTTTGCGTTGCTTTTCCTGCTGTTGCTTGATCTCCGCTTCTGATGGTTGATTAACGATGGTAAACACCGACAGAATCAAACCAATTAACACAAGTCCTACGACTGTATTCCTATCCATTTCTACTTTTTATTTTTTGTTATTGATAGCTGCCTCAACAAATGCCACAAAGAGTGGGTGAGGATTGGCAACTGTACTTTTATATTCCGGGTGGAATTGAGCACCCACAAACCATGGATGATCCGTAATTTCTACGATCTCAACCAAACCTGTATCAGGATTTTTTCCTGTGGGCACCATGCCCGCTTTTTCGAATGCCTCAAGATATGCATTATTGAACTCGTAACGATGCCTGTGTCTTTCCGAGATTTTATCAATATTGTATGCGGCACCTGCTTTCGATCCTGGTTTTAATTGACATTTATAAGCACCCAAACGCATTGTACCACCCATGTTAGAGATGTTCTTTTGCTCTTCCATCATGCTGATTACAGGATACTCACAATCCTCGGCGATCTCTGTGGTATGTGCATCTTCGTACCCTAGTACGTGACGGGCAAATTCAATAACGGCACA
>JBFHIN010000285.1:0-3276 GCA_041596415.1 Crocinitomicaceae bacterium
ATCCTTACAGAAGAAACTGGAATCTTTAAAATTGAGCGGTGATAGGATCGGCTTTGTTCCAACCATGGGTGCGCTGCATGAGGGACATTTGAAATTGGTAGAGAAGGCGGCAGCAGAAAACGATCACGTGGTGGTTAGTATTTTCGTGAATCCAACACAATTCAATAACGCCGAAGACTTAAAAAAATATCCCAGAACTCTTGAAGCAGATATAACATTACTTTCAGAAGTAGATAATGTCTTGGTTTTCGCTCCTGATAAGAATGAAATATATCCGGAAAATGATCATTTCGATCATTTCGACTTTAGAGGAAAGGACAAAATCATGGAAGGCGAGTTCAGACCCGGACACTTTCAAGGTGTTGTTCATGTGGTGTACAACTTATTTTCGATTGTTAAACCCGATAAAGCTTATTTTGGATTAAAGGATTTTCAGCAAGTGGCACTCATACGTATGATGCTCTCCTTTTTTAATCTTTCAGTGGATATGGTTGTATGTGAAACCGTTAGAACTGAAAATGGTTTAGCGCTTAGCAGCAGAAATATGCGTTTATCAGAAAAGGAAAAAGAAGATGCTTTGATTATTTACAATACCTTGTTATTCATGCGTTCGCTGGATCGAACTTTAACACCTGTCCAAGTAAAAAAAATGGCAGAAAACTATTTTTCTCAAGGCAATTTGAAGCTAGAGTATTTAGAAATTGTTGATGATCATACCTTGGAGCCCTTAAGAGAGTCGTGGACATCCAATGTCACGTGTTGTATTGCAGCTTTTTGTGGCGATGTAAGACTTATCGATAATATGCAAATACGTCCTTAGCACTTTTAGTATATCTACTGGAATACTACTAAAAATAACGTAACTTTGTATGGAATTTTAAGAAAATGTTGGTACAAGTAGTAAAGTCAAAAATTCATCGCGTTAAGGTAACTCAAGCAGAATTGAATTATATCGGAAGTATTACCATCGATGAGGATCTGATGGATGCTTCAAATCTAATTGAAGGAGAAAGAGTGCAGATCGTGAATATTAACAATGGTGAGCGCTTTGAAACATACGTTATCAAGGGAGAAAGAAAAACCGGAACGATTTGTTTAAATGGTCCTGCTGCGCGAAGAGTAGCAATGGGAGACCTTATCATAATCATCGGATATGGATTCATGGACTTTGAAGAAGCGAAAAACTTTAAACCAAGCCTTGTTTTCCCGAATGAAGAAACCAACTTGATAGATTAATGACTCGTAAAACCATTCTTACCCTTGTTAAAACCGTTTTGCCGTTGTTGATCGGTGTTTATTTGGTGTGGATATTTTTCGCAAATATGACTCCGGTACAAAAGGAGTTGTTTTACAAGGCAATTTATGAGGCCAATTATTTTTGGATAATTATTTCCCTGATCCTTGGATTTGTGGCCTACCTTTCGCGCGCTTACCGTTGGAAATACGTTCTGGAACCACTGGGTTTTAAAACGAAATTCTGGAACAGGTATCACGCAGTTATGATCGGTTATCTGGTTAATTTAACCATTCCCAGAGCCGGTGAGGCTTCTCGATCGGCCATGTTGTACAGATCAGACGGTGTTCCTTTTTCGTCATCTTTCGGTACGATAATAGCCGAAAGAGCAGTGGATTTGCTCATGTTGGCCTTGGTTGCCTTTCTTACTGCTTTTTTGGGATACAATGATTTCATAGAAATTAAAAATCAGATACAACAGGAATTTGGAGGAAATGGAACGACGGCTCAAGGCGGATTTCCATGGAAAATTGTGTTCTATACGGTTTTTATTCTGCTTGCACTGATCTTCACCTATTTATTTATTTTCAAGGCTGGAATCCGTCAGAAGTTTATCCAATTTGCTAAAGGTGTTTTAGCCGGATTATTGTCAATCTTTAAGTCGAAACAACCGTTTTCTTATTTACTGCATACGCTTATTATTTGGGGGTGCTATATTGCTATGTTTGCTTTACCTTTTCAAGCGCTGGATCAAACTTCAGGTATTTCATTTTCAGGTATATTATTGGGATTCATTGCCGGATCACTTGGGATCACATTTACCAACGGTGGAATAGGTACCTATCCATTGCTGGTTGGATTAGTAGTGGCTTTTTACATCGGAAAGGACTACCCTGAGGACGCACAGGCGATAGGGAACGCACTGGGAATGCTGGTATGGGTGTCACAAACCTTGCTAATGATCCTTCTAGGGCTTGTATCACTTATACTTCTTCCAAAAAATTATACCAAAGAAAATGGATCGACTGAACTACGTGGAGAGCAAGATAGTCTCGCTTGATGAAGCAAAAAGAAGAGTAAACACATGGAAAATGAAGGACGAACCGGTAGTTTTCACCAACGGTTGTTTCGATATATTTCATGTAGGACACCTCACGTATCTAGCACACGCTGCATCTTTGGGGAAACATCTAATTGTAGCCTTAAACACGGATAAATCTGTTAGGTCGCAAAACAAGGGAGAGGAAAGACCAATAAATCCGGAGTTGGCTCGTGCTATGGTAATTGCAGGGATAGGATTTGTTGATCTCGTCATCTTTTTTGAATCCGATACTCCTCTGGACGTTATTCGTGAATTACAACCGGATATTTTGGTTAAAGGTGCAGACTACGACGCAGAAGTTACGGAACCTACGAATAAAAAATACATTGTCGGTTCTGATATTGTGCGTCAAAACGGAGGAAAGATCATTACGATCCCTCTTGTTGAAGGTTATTCAACGACAAACATTCTTAATAAAGCCAAAGGTGTTTAACTGATCAACACCTTTCCGTCCATTTCTTCAGGTGGCGTGACCTGCAAAAGTGACAAAATTGTTGGAGCAATATCAGCTAGAATTCCGTTTTCAATTTTTACATCAGCGTTTTCCGAAACATAGACCACTGGTACAGGGTTCAGTGAGTGCGCTGTATTTGGTGAGCCATCTGCATTTATGGCAAGATCTGCATTTCCGTGGTCAGCAATGATCAAGAATTCGTATCCAAGTTCCTTTCCGAGTTCTACGATTTCCTTCAAACATGTATCAACCGTCTCCACCGCCTTTTGAATAGCAACATAAACGCCTGTGTGTCCTACCATATCTGGATTTGCGAAATTCAGACAAATGAAATTAGGCTTTTTCCTTTTCATGAATTCCATGATCTTATCACGCACTTCATAAGCGCTCATTTCCGGCTGCAGGTCATACGTCGCTACTTTAGGAGAATTCACCAGAATACGATCCTCATGCTCAAACACTTGTTCCCTGCCACCACTAAAAAAG
>JBFHIN010000286.1:0-3267 GCA_041596415.1 Crocinitomicaceae bacterium
GATTTTTGTTCAAGTACGTTCCGATGATGAACGTATTTAGATTCCCTAGTGTCTTTCGATTATTTTTTATCCTTTCTGCCCTCATTACCGCAGGAATTGCACTAAAACAATACTTCGAAGACGGTTTAAGGAAACAATACGTCATTGTAACCACTTCAGTACTTTTTATAGGTTCAGTACTATTAATTTTCATTGCAAGAAATCAGCACGCTCTCCAATTAAGAAATTTTTTCAACGATTACCTTTATAATGCTTTTGAGTTTGACAACTTTTGGCAACCACTTGGTATTCATGCCATTTTTCAGTCTATTTTTCTACTTACTATTCTGCTCGTCCTTTGGCGCGTGAAGGACAAGCGTAAATTATTTTACGGCCTGCTCACCATTGTTTGTTTCGATATGATTCTGGTATCTCAGTTGAATAGCCCGTATACCGTGTATTATGACCACATTAGCGCCAGCGAAGCGCAAAATAATATCCCTGAAGACAGAAAAGGTTTTCCACAACTGAGTAACATTTCCATAGATTCTGCCGGGCGTTTACCCCAATTAGGACAGCCTTATTGGCAAAATGTAAATGACTTTCACAAAGAGATCACAGCCGAAGGATTTAACTCCTTTTCGTTTACCAATTATGACGGCTTGGAGGCAAATTACCCAGCTTTATTTCATGCCTTGAAAAAAAATCAACTCATCGAACTTGGAGATTCCATATGGAATTTGAAAACATTGGATAAAATGCCGGATTCAAGCATACACCCTAAACTTCGCTTTTTTGAAGCTCAGGAATATAAAATTTTAAGCAAGTTCAATTTGCATCATTCAGAAAAGGATGTTGCCGAACTTATTGACTACAGTGGAAATAACTTCGCGATTAAAACAACTACAAGCGCTAAACAACTTCTGCATTTATTCCAAAAAAACTATCGCGGGTGGAAAGCTCTTGTTGATGGAAAAGAGGTGCCAATTTACACCAACAACATGAATTTTATGTCTATTGTGTTGCCACCCGGACAACACCTTGTCGAATTCAAATACACTAACCCAAGTATAAAATGGGCCTTTTTTATCAGTCTGTTCTTTCTGTTAATTACAGGTCCACTGCTCTATTTTTTAAAGCGAAAAAACTGCTGATCAGATTTCTATTCCGTTCATAAGTTCCTGTTTTTCTTGATAACTTAACGAAGCCTTCTGCTCCTTTTTTTTGTAAATTCGAAGTTGGAAAATTTGATTAAAAAATGAAGCAGTATCACGACCTTTTAAAACACATTTTAGAGAACGGAACGCACAAAGAAGATCGAACAGGAACAGGTACAACTTCTGTTTTCGGGTATCAAATGCGTTTTGACCTTTCCGAAGGGTTTCCAATGATCACTACAAAGAAAATTCACTTAAGATCGATCATTATCGAATTGCTATGGTTTTTAAAAGGTGATACGAACATCAAATTCCTAAAAGACAATAACGTGTCGATCTGGGATGAGTGGGCCGACGAAAATGGAAATTTAGGTCCTGTGTACGGACATCAGTGGAGAAGCTGGCCTGGTAAAAATGGTGAAACGATCGATCAGATCAGCAACCTGATCAAACAGATCAAAACGAATCCAGACTCGCGCCGATTGATCGTTTCAGCTTGGAATGTAGCAGACGTGGAAAATATGGCCTTGCCTCCATGCCACACGCTTTTTCAATTCTATGTTGCTAATGGGAAATTGAGCTGTCAGCTATATCAACGCAGCGCCGATACTTTCCTAGGTGTGCCTTTTAACATTGCTTCGTATGCTTTATTGACCATGATGATTGCACAAGTGTGTGATCTGGAACCTGGAGAGTTTATACACACATTCGGCGACGCACATTTGTACAGTAACCATATCGAACAAGCCAAATTACAACTAACACGTGATTTCAGACCACTTCCTACGATCAAGATCAATTCTGAGGTGAAAGATATTTTTTCTTTCCAATTCGAAGATTTTGAGGTGTTGAATTACGATCCGCATCCACACATAAAAGCGGAAGTTGCCGTATAATTAATAAATTAAGATGCGCGTGGAATTAATTGTAGCGGTTGACGAGAATAATGGGATTGGGAAAAACAATGATCTCTTGTGGCATTTACCTGATGATCTCAAGTTCTTTAAACAACAGACAACAGGTCACATTGTAATTATGGGCAGAAAAAACTACGAATCTATTCCGGAGAAATACCGCCCACTTCCAAATCGCGAAAATGTTGTCCTTACCAGAAACGCTTCCTATCGAGCTGAAGGCTGTAAGGTTTTTCACTCGTTAGAAGAATGTCTCGACTTTTATAAAAATGAAGAGGATAGAATAGTATTCATCACCGGTGGCGGTGAGATCTATAAGCAGTCAATAGAACAAGATCTCGTTGATCAAATGTATATCACTACCGTACACGCCACTTATGATGCTGATACGTTTTTCCCTGAAATTGACGCATCAACATGGAAGTCAGAAATAGTCTTGGAGCATCCTGAAGACGAAAAGCATGAAGCAGCTTTTACTGTTAGAAAATATACCAGAACAACTTCAAAATGATACTTTGCATTGCTGAAAAACCCTCCGTTGCAAAAGACATTGCAGAAATTCTCGGCGCCAACCAACGAAAGGATGGCTACTGGGAAGGTTCCGGTTATTGGGTCAGCTGGACCTTCGGACATTTATGTACATTAAAAGAACCCCACGACTATAACGAAAACTGGAAATACTGGAAATTGGAAGATCTTCCGATCATACCTAAGAATTTCGGGATCAAGGTTGTTGACGATCAAGGCGTAAAGAAACAATTTGCCTGCATAGAACGCTTGGTTGCCGAATGTGAGCAAGTAGTGAACTGTGGTGATGCCGGACAAGAAGGAGAGTTGATTCAGCGCTGGGTGCTGTTAAAAGCAAAATGCAACAAACCGGTAAAACGCCTTTGGATATCTTCCTTGACAGAAGAAGCCATTCGAGACGGATTTCAAAAACTAAAAGATGCCAAACAATACGATAACCTTTATGCCGCGGGTTCTGCCCGTGCAATAGGCGATTGGATGCTTGGAATTAATGCCACACGACTCTTTACCAAAAAATTTGGCCAAGGAAAAGCTACACTTTCAATCGGACGGGTGCAAACTCCAACACTAGCCATGATCGTGCAACGTCAAAAGGAAATCGATTCTTTTGTGGTTGAAGAATATTGGGAACTCAAAACCCTTTATCGCGAAACTGAATTTCTTTGTCAGATCGATAGACTAAAAACGCA
>JBFHIN010000287.1:0-3238 GCA_041596415.1 Crocinitomicaceae bacterium
GAGGAACAAGACAGCATTGAAATACTTGAAGTTGACAATACCAAAGTACGTGACTCTCAAATTCATAGATTGCAAGAATTAAAAGCAAACAGGGATAACCAAAAAGTACAAGCTGCTTTGAATGAACTTGAAAAGGCCGCAAGAGAAGGAACAGGAAATCTATTGGAAATAGCCGTTAAGTGTGCCAGAGAAAGAGCCACCTTAGGAGAAATTTCTATGGCCATGGAAAAAAGTTTTGGCAGGTACCAAGCAACGATTCGATCAATATCAGGTGTTTATTCAAAAGAAGCGATGGAAGATCAAGATTTTATAACGGCAAAGGAATTGACCGATAAGTTCAGCAAGTTAGAAGGACGTAGACCAAGAATCATGATCGCAAAAATGGGTCAGGATGGACACGACCGAGGTGCAAAAGTGATTGCATCATCATTTGCTGACATAGGATTCGATGTGGATATTGGTCCTTTATTTCAAACGCCTAAAGAAGCAGCAAAACAAGCCGTTGAAAACGACGTTCACATTCTTGGCGTTTCCTCTTTAGCAGCCGGACACAAAACGCTTGTCCCTCAAGTAATTGAAGAACTGAAAAAACTCAATAGAGAAGATATCATGGTGATTGCCGGAGGTGTAATTCCACAACAAGACTATGATTTCCTTTACAAAGCTGGAGTTTTTGGTGTATTTGGTCCAGGGACGAAGATTTCAAAAGCAGCACAAGAAATTTTAAACTTATTGATCAAAAGTGTTGAAGAGTAAAGGTTTTCTGATCAATCCATTGTTAGATTTCAGATACTTTTGTACATTCGGCATAGTTATTGAATAAAACGCAATAAAAAAATAATACAATGAAAAATATTCTAACACTTCTAATGATACTTTGTTCTTTCTTTTCAGTGAATGCACAAAGTCCTAATTTTGATGATCTTAAGATTTTGTACGCAGATGGTAACTACGAGAAATTGGTTAAAGTGGCTGAAAATTATACGCTAAAAGATGATTACAAGAAGGATCCACTGCCATTTGTCTGGCTAGCGAAAGGTCTTTACAAAATCTCTTTATCTGGAACTGATGATGAGAAATATAAATCTGCTTACAAAGATGCTATTGGTGCTCTTGGAAAAGCCATGAAAAATGATAAAGAAGGTACGGCACTTGCCGATCACCAAGAATTCATTGATAAGTTTCAGGGGAGTTTGGTGGAAATGATCAATAATGATCTATCGGCAAAAGATTATAGCAAAGCCTCTGGTTGGGTGATCAAATATTACAAGATCACTAAAAATCCTGTTGGTGCAAAATTCCTGGATGGTGCGTCAAAATACCGCAAGGCAGACAAAGGTGGAGCTAATACCCTATGGAAAGAAGCAGATGCCATGTTGAAAGATATTACTTCTATAGAAGGTTGGAGTCAGGCTGACAAAGACATACTTAAGATTGGCGTTCTTCAAACTGCAGAATGCTACATCTCGTCTAAACAGCATCAAAAAGCTAAAGACGCTTTAAATAAAATTGCGCAATGGTATGAAAACGATGCCGATTTCAAAGCCAGATATGATGAACTTGTAAATTAAGAAAGTCCCGAAAGGGACTTTTTTTTGTTCACATATTCATCTTTATAATTTCAAGTATTAATATTCGAGCTCTTGATCTGTTATCTTAACTTTGAAGAAAGTATCCGGTATGAAATACGTTAAAAACAAATTCATTTTTACTACAGCATTATTTCTGGCCTACATCCTATTTTTGGATGACGTAGATATTTTTACCATTGTTATTCAAAACCGAAAACTTGATCATCTACAAGCCAATAAAGTAGAGCTACAGCAACGATTAACCAAAACCCAACAAATTCTTAAAGAGCTAAAATATCCGAGTGAACTTGAAAAGTTTGCACGTGAAGAAAAGCTTTTCAAAAAGGATGATGAAGATATTTTCGTAGTTAGCTACGAATGATCAAAAGGTAGACGGTCGCTGTTTGTAAAAAAGCGTTTCCGAATAGTTGATCACGTGTACTTTTGGGAAATAGTAGATTGCAATTTGCTCGTAATTGTATCCAAGTTTAGCCATTTTCATAGCTCCTTCTTGACAAAGACCCACACCATGACCAAAACCTCTACCCATGATCACCACTTCATCTCCTTCCGGTCTACAACTAAAAAATGTGGATTTTAAGTTAAATTCTTCTCTTAAATCACGTAAAGGTATCCCGAATATTGGGTGCAAGAAAAATGCTAATCGCTGAGGTTGTTCGAAAGTATAGATCATTTCTCCATAAGAAGAATCTCCGATCGGAAAGTCGTATTTTGAGACCAGAAATTTTTTCCAACTTTCTTTGCTAACCCTTTTTTCCCAATTAGCCTGTTTGGAATAAACACAAAAGGTATCAATAAATGTTGATAGATAAGGAATTGACTCATTCCAAACATACTGAGGTTCGCATGTTTGTCCTCCACAATTAGCATGAAAATAAGAATCAACAAAATTGCCGTGATCATCTACCATGAGCATATTTCGTGTCTGTAATACGGCAGAATCTATAGAAGGTGTAAAGCGCATCATACTGTGATACGCCTGACAATGCACACGATCGCAAAGATCAAATCCTTCTTTTTTGTGCTTTCCTTTATATTTCATGGCATAGGTTCTACTCATAAGCGCCTGAACCTTGTAATATTCAATATGCTTTCCTCCCCCACCTTCAGATTCTACAACACCGGCCAGATAATTATTCATATCCACTAAGTTGATAATAGTGAGGTCTTTTCCATTTGAACAGATCTCAAAATCATCTTCATACTTACGCTGTTTGATTATGGGCGTTTTCCCCGTCAATATTAGCGATGTATTAAAGTTATTTTGAATCAGATAAATTTTCTTGAAAGTTCCTAAAACAGTAACCCCTTTTTTGAGTTGAACTTTATCCTTCATCATCTCCAATTCAACATATTCATTGGGTAATATTGAACCAAAATCCATTGTATCTCCAAAAATGGAATAACTACCATCATTGTAGGAAAAGGTCATTCTTTTTACGGAGTAATCGCGAAACACGCCCACTCTAACCTGCTGTGCATGCACATAGGTCGAAACAATTAATAAGCAAGAAAAGAAAATCAATCTCACAAGGCAAAATTATAGTTTCGGAAAGCTTAAAAATAGTTAAGCCAGAATAGTTTTCAACAAGGATTGTGCAACTTTTTTACTGGCCCCTCCTCCACCAAGTTTATTTTTTAGCTCA
>JBFHIN010000288.1:0-3233 GCA_041596415.1 Crocinitomicaceae bacterium
GCGACCATTACCGATTTGAAAAATATTAAGAGATGAGAATCTTTTTTCAGGATAAAATAGTTTTTGAATATCATGCAACAAGAGCGCTTATTCTGGTCATGGAAGAACAGGAAGAGCGGTTATCAGATTTTTCTAAAAAGTCGATGTCACACATTCTAAATGTTCATCATATTTGGAATGCCCGATTAAAGGGGAATGTAGCAGAATCCAATGATTGGGACCTGCTTCCTGTTGATTACTGGACTAAATTTAATCAGCAGAATTATAACGAAACAAAGGATGTAGCTGATTTTTTATTGGGCGAGGAAGTAATACATTATACTACTTCTGAAGGTGTTAAATCTGAAATGACTTTAGCTGATATCATGTATCATTTATTGACGCATCAGGTGTACCACCGAGCACAGATCATATATGATATGAAATTGAATAATTTGAGAATTCCTGAAGCCAGCTTTATTGGTGACAGATAAAAAATGGAAAGAATTTTGTTAAGTAACAAAACTCGTATAAAAGCGTTAAGGTAGACATGAGGTACGCATTAATTTTCTTGTTTTTAGGTTTGGTTGGAAGTTTAAACGCTTCTACTGATACTACCTTAGTCCAGCGTGAGAAGGTTCTGGCACAAATGCTGGAAGAATTACGCAGTGCAGACAATGATTATGATCGGGACGAAAAAAATCAACTCTTTAAAGAATATCTTTTTGAAACCTTGAAGAATAAAAATGCATTCACTTACTCTTTTACAAAATTAAAATCTGTTGGATTCATTGATAGCCCAGATGGTGAGTTACGCATTGTAAACTGGAATGTAGAACAAGAGAATGAGTCGCAGAAATACTATTGTTTTTTAATGCATCATGATACGCGGTCTAAAGAAATAGAGATTTCTGAGCTTATAGATAATTCGGAAAATTTGCCTTTACGTCCTGACGGAATTTTAGAAGCAAATAATTGGTACGGGGCTTTATATTATCAAATTATCCCGATCGAGAAAGGTGCTAAAAAATTGTATACACTTCTTGGGTGGGACGGAAACACATCGATGAGTACGATTAAGTTGATCGATGTACTTTATTTTTCAGGTAAGAATCCAAAATTAGGGTCTCCCCTATTCAAAACACCGGATGGAACCTTTAAAAGGATGTTCTATGAACATTCAAAGAAGACCGTAATGTCTTTAAAATACGAAAAGCAATATGATCGTATTATTTTTGATCATTTGTCCCCCGAAACACCAAGTCTGAAAGGGTATTACTCTTTTTACGTGCCGGATTTCTCCTATGATGCCTTTGTTCTTGAGGGGTCAAAATGGGTGTTGAAAGAAGATGTTATTGGTGTAAATAAGGGCACATCAACTAAGACTGAAGTTTATGTAAAAAATGAGAAGTCGGGTAAAATCGAACGTAAAGAGATAAAAAACAAATGGGAAAATCCGGAGGACGCTAAAGCACCTGGAGGTGGAAGCTCACATGTCGCTATTACCCCTGAAAAGGATCCTAAAAACGTGAAAGCACAAGAAGAAAAAACGAGTAAACAAAAAGGAAAGAAAGATAAAAGGGATCCAAATCAATTGAGTACTACTATGGGGACACAGAAAAGAAAAAAGAACAAAAATTGATAGTTTTTAGTGTCAGTGCATTATTTTTGGGGACGAATTGTTACTTGATTGAAGACTTTTATTTATTTACATTTGTTTAAACAGCAACCACTATGAGCAAGAACCTTTATATTGTAATGTACGATTTTACGGCTGTCGCAGATGAAGCAATCCAATATGCGCTTCATTTGGGAAAACATGTAAATACAGAAATTGAAGTACTTCATTTAGCAGATTCGAAACCAGCAGGCATGAAAGCCTTACCAAAACTAGAAAAAGCGATTCAGAAATTTACCGTACCTAGTGGAGTTGAATTGAAAAGTGCAGTAAGAGTGGGGTCAATTTTCGAGGACATTGGAAAAATTGCTCATAAACAAGGAGCTCAATTGATTATTATGGGGACGCATGGAATGTCAGGGATGCAACGTTTGTTCGGGAGTCATGCTATGAAGGTGATCACAAGTACAGATATACCTTTTTTGATCGTTCAAAAACAAACGCCTCTTAAGGAAATTAAGAATGTATTGGTGCCAATTGATCTCACTAAGGAAAGTTTACAGATAGTTAATAACGCTGGTGACATCGCTCGTATGTATGATGCGACTGTTCATGTAGTTGGTGAAAAACAAACTGATGACCTTTTATCTCAACAAATGAAAAACCGAATTTTGATCGTAAAGAACCAATATGAGGAAAGAGAGATCAAATGTACAGTTGAATACTTGACAGATTCTGGGTCATATCAGAAAAAAATACTTAAATATTGCAAAGAAAACGATATCGATATTATTGCAATAGCTTATCATTCTGAAAGTTTATTGCCACAGTTTGATACCTTTGCGCAAACATTGATCACAAATGATCTAAAATTGCCTTGTTTGGTTATCAACTCTAAACAAGCTTCAGCTTTATACTTTTAATGAATGACAGTTGGCGAATACAACGAATTAGAAATTCTTAGATTTACTGCACCCGGCGCTTACCTTGGGGATAATGAAGGTAACGAGGTGTTATTACCTGGTAAATATATCGTCGATAGTTGGGGAGTTGGAGACAATATCCGAGTTTTTATTTATAAGGACTCCGAGGATCGAATTGTGGCGACAACAGAACACCCTTATATTACATTAGGTGAATTTGCTTGTTTAAAAGTGAAAGAAGTGAATTCTTTTGGAGCTTTTTTAGATTGGGGTTTGGAAAAGGATCTCATGGTTCCTTTCAAAGAACAAAATTTAAAAATGGAGGAAGGAAAATACTACGTTGTAACCCTTCTCTATGACTATGCCACAGAAAGACTTTACGCATCATCAAAAATAAACCGTTACCTGATACCTTGCACTGATAATACGTTAATCAATCAAAAAGTCAGTGTACTAATAACGGAAACAACAGATCTTGGCGTGAAAGTGATTGTCGATGATAAATACCAGGGATTGATCTTTAGGAACGACATAGATCGACCTATTCGTCGTGGTGAGAAAAAAGAAGCTTTTATCTATGCAATACGTGAAGATGGAAAAGTTGACGTTCGCTTTCAAAAAGAAGGATTTGAGAAATTTGATGAAGCTGCTGAGAAAATCTTGTCACGACTTAAAGAAGCTAAAACTATTTATCTTTCTGATAAAAGTTCACC
>JBFHIN010000289.1:0-3231 GCA_041596415.1 Crocinitomicaceae bacterium
CCGGGCAATAACCGAATAATCTACCTTCACAACCTTGACAGGGATATTTTGCTCGATACATTGTTGTTCGTTCAATCCAACGGCAGCAACTTCTGGCTTGAGGAACATGATTGTACAGATGTTGTCATAACTCAACCGATCTGTTTTCTGTTCAAAAATTCTTTCAACAGCATGACGAGCTTCAATTTCACCGACATTAACAAGGGCAATATGTCCGGATACGTCACCTACTGCATAGATGTTTGGAATATTGGTTTGGGTATCATCATCACCTATGTGAATGCCACGTTTAGACATTTTTACCCCAGCATTTTCAATACCAAGGCTTTCTACGTTCGGCACTCGTCCAATAGCAAGAAGAGCTTTTTCTACACGTATAACTTCGCGATCTCCGTTTTCGTACGACAACTCATATTCAACTTCCCCGTCAATAACTTCCATGCGTTCTAAGGTCGCCTTCGAGTGTATGATAACACCCTTTTTTATGAGATTATTGGCCACAAGCCTAGAAATATCCTCATCTTCAAAAGGAAGAATTCGTTCCTGTCGATCGATAAGATAAACTTTTGTTTTACCGAAATTTGAGAAAATGGTCGCGTATTCACATCCTATGACTCCAGCACCGACGATTACCAAACTTTTCGGATAATCATCGATCCAATCAATTCCGTCGCTAGTTAAAATGTGTTTTTCGTCGACCTGTATGTTCTTAATGGATCTTGGGCGGCTTCCAGAAGCCAATATGATGTTTTCTCCCCAGATCACTTTATTTTCACCTTCGTGTCGAATAGTAACTTCGTTTTTTGATTTGAGGGTACCGATTCCACGTTCGTATTGTAATAAACGATCCATGGTCTCAGTTTGCAATAACTTAATGTGACATGAATATTGGAACTTTCTTTCAAAAACGGCCTCAGCAAGTGATTTTTTCACCTCTTCCCAAGAAAGTTCATAGGGTGTGCGACCGTAAGAGACGATCTGATCATTAATATTGGCAACGGTATTGGCAATTTCCCAGAGTGTCTTCGAAGAAAGCGCTCCGTTATAAACACCGGATCCACCCACTTTTTCCTTTTCAATCAAACAAACATGTTTACCATAATCGATTGCCCGCATCGCGGCGGCATATCCGGCAGGTCCTGCACCTATGACAATAAGGTCATATTTATCCATGTTTTACGTAATTTCGTGTTAAAGATAGAAAGTTAGCCTTGTCCAAGCATAATTAAGATAAATAATTTTGAATAGAATATACAAACAATTAATTGAAAAGATAAAAAATGAATCAGCTGCGGTACGAAAAGTGTTCACAAAATTGAAGCAACGAAAACCTGCAGATTTGGATCAATCTTTCCATCGCGCTCACGAAAAAGTATTTAAAAAAATCAATTGTCTAGAGTGCGCGAACTGTTGTAAAACAACCAGTCCGATCTTCAGAGATGTCGACATAAAAAGAATTTCCAAACAGTTGCGCTTAAAAGAAAAGGTTTTTATTGAGAGTCATTTGTTGCTGGATGCTGAAGGGGATTATGTACTGAAAAGTTCACCGTGTGTTTTTTTAGCTGAGGATAATACGTGTAGTATTTATGAGTTTAGACCTTTGGCATGTCGGGAGTATCCACATACTGATCGTAAGAACATGCATCAAATTTTAGACTTGACAGAAAAAAACACGTTAATCTGTCCGGCAGTGGCCGAGATTAGTCTCGAAATTCTCGAAAAATATAAATGAATCCAACTTTTTTATAATTAAATTCGTCTAGAACTGTGAAAATACTCAAACTATGAAAAAACTGCTAGCCACGATTGTGCTAGGGCTCCTTTATTTCTCTCCATACTCATATTTTGCCCAACGTGCTAAGGACGGTGATTATACGAATTTATTATCGAATAATGTCGTTAATAGCTATACTTATTTAACTGCCAATGCTACAGCAGGTGGTACATCTATCACCGTGAATAACAATTCCCTCTTAGGTGGTGTATTCGGTTCTGCCCTTGCAACTGGTGATTTAATCATGATCATCCAAATGCAAGGTGTTGATATGGATGTGAATACGACACCTGTAGTAGACTGGGGAGGAAGTTATACGGTTCCTAATAGTTATTTTGTAGTTTGGGACTCCAATCCATGGGAATGGGGCCAAATACTTGATTACAGAAATGCGGGAAAATACGAACTTGTTGAAGTGCAAAGTGTTACAGGAGTAAATACTATTAATTTGAACTGTGCCCTACAAAATTCATATACAAGTAGTAGGCATGTACAGGTAATTCGCGTTCCAAGGTTTAATAACCTAACGATCAATTCATCCACGAGTATTGTCCCTGCTACGTGGGACGGTAATGTTGGAGGTGTTGTTTCCATTGAAGTTAACGGAAATTTAGTGATCAATTCAAATGCTAAGATTTCAGCCAGTGGAAAAGGTTTTAGGGGGGCGGTTGCAGATAATAATGGTCAGATCGGTACTTCTACACAACATGGAAATGGTCCCGGTAATGGCTCTACACAACTCGGATCAACCTCTTCATCTGAAGGTGGTAGAAAGGGTGAAGGTCTCGGTGGCTTCACTCCTGAGTACGATGCCATTTTTTCAAGATATGGCAGAGGTGCGCCTGCTAATGGTGGCGGCGGTGGTGGATTCCAAAATGCCGGCGGTGGCGGTGGATCAAATATTGGCTCAGGAACTTATACAGGAAGAGGTGTGCCAACAACCACTTACCCAAATTCTGTCTGGAATCTCGAAATGGCAGGTCTGGGTGGATCAATAACTCCCGGTGGAGGAAGAGGTGGTTATTCACTGTCTTCATCGGACCAAAATGCAACTACCTTAGGACCAAATAGAACGGCTTGGAGTGCTGATGCAAGAAAAGAAAATGGAGGTTTAGGCGGACATCCTCTTGCTTATGATGCGACTCGCCTGTTTATGGGCGGCGGCGGCGGTGCCGGAGATCAGGATTCAGGTCAAGGCGGTGGCGGCGGCCAGGGAGGAGGAATAGTATACCTTACATGTTATGGTACTGTTTCAGGATCAGGAAGCATAGAAGCCGACGGAGCAGTGGGGCAAAATACCAATCCTTTAAATCAACCTCCAAGTATCGGACAGAAAAGAGGAAACGACGGCGCTGGTGGCGGTGGCGGTGGTGGATATGTGTATATCAAAAACAACGGAGCAATTCCATCCACTATTAGCATTTTTGCTCGTGGAGGAAATGGCGGAAATCACAATC
>JBFHIN010000290.1:0-3216 GCA_041596415.1 Crocinitomicaceae bacterium
ACTATTTTAAAGATGTTTTTGCAGTAAATTCTTATATTCGTGTCGGTACTATGAAGGCAATTCAACTGCATTACAATGCGCTTATTAAAATGATAATGCTCCTGTCGAAAGGCAAGTATTTGTTGTTTTTTCTACCCGGATTAGTGATTGCCTTTATTTTTTGGCAGTTCTTTTTATTAAGCGAAACGGCCGAAGAATCGCTAAGTGTGGTGAATAATGTGCCGCTTATCGGTGAATATTTACAGGCAGGAATTAAAGGAACTTTCAGTTTACTGGAATTTATATTAGAACAGATCTTTATCTTTTTCATACTCACTCTTCTTTCTCCTTTTAATACCATATTATCTGAACGTGTAGATACTGATCTAACCGGACGATCGTACCCTTTTGATATTTTTCAAGTGTTGAGCGATCTGATGCGCATGATTTTCGTCGTGGGATTGGCTGTTGCTTTGGAAATAATCACGCTCGGAGTTTACTGGATCATCTCCTGGATTTTTAATTTGGGAGCCATTGATCAAGTTATGTACTTTATTATTGCGGCGTTTTATTTCGGGTTTTCATTTTATGACTACAGTTTGGAAAGATATCATCAAGGTGTTTTTACAAGTCTTGGATTTGGTTTTTCAAAGATGCTTTTACTTATTTTGAGTGGTTCTTTTTTTCTTCTCATTTATAACATTCCATACATAGGTGTAGTTTTCGCACCCGTACTTACGGTTATTATAAGCACAATAGTTTATGTCAACGCAACAAATAAAGTTTCAAATTCATCATCTATAAAAAATGATTGACCTTAAAAAAGACTTTCCGGAATCATCCCTCAATGAATGGATAGATCAGTTAGTAAAAGATCTTAAAGGTGAAAGCCCAGAGGTATTAAATAACCATGATTCCATCGAAGAAATTTCTTTTCCTTCATATTTTCATCAAGAAAGTATGCGAATAGCCGAACAAGCTCCCGGTAAAGAATCATTCACCCGAGGAATGAAAGCAACAACCAATAGTTGGAATAATGGATTTTCATTGCTAGTGCATGATGCTCAAGCTTCTAATAAAAAAGCGTTGGAAGTACTCATGATGGGAGTGGATCTTCTGGAATTTGACTTGCGATCCATAGATGCAGTAGATCCTGCAATATTATTTAAAGAGATTGAATTTGAACATATCACAACCCAAATAACACCTGCAAATGCCAATCAGATGCATATCATCTTGAAGCATTTCGGTAACAACCTTCCTCAAAACATACATTTCAATATTGATCTTTTGGAAAGTGATGAACAACAAGAAATTGTTGATTTGCTTTTTCCGTATTTAGAGCAAAGACAATTCCCTTGTTTTTTGGCAAATGGATATGGCATTCAATCACTCGGAGGTAATACCTGGCAGGAAATCGCATTTTGTTTAAGTACAGGGCATCTTTATTTGGATATACTGATGTCAAAGGGATTAGATGTAGACCAAGCCGCTGCTTGCATTCACTTCTCCATTGGTATTGGTTCTAATTACTTTAACGAAATCTCCAAGGTCAGAGCATTGAAACAAAATTGGGCTTCTGTAATAAGCGCATATCACGCTCAACATGCTTGTTCACATTACTGCAAAATATCAGCTCACGTCGGATTTTTAAATAAATCATTGAAGGATCCGCATACAAATTTGTTACGACAAACCACCGAAGCCATGTCTGCTTTGAGCGGAGGTGTCGACCATATTTTTGTTCATGCTTATGATCAATTGTCAGAACAAAAAGCGAGTACTTTGGCAGAAAGAATGGCAATTAACATACCGTTATTACTTCAGGAAGAAAGTTATTTTTCTAAAGTAATTGATCCTCTAGGCGGATCTTATGCCGTTGAAAACATTACGCAATTGATTGCAGAAAAATCCTGGCAAATATTTCAAGAAATTGAAGGAAAAGGAGGAATAAATACTAAACAAGCACAAATCGACTTTATGAATACTGTGCAAAAAAAAGCGCAAGAAAGGATTGAACTTGTGAGAAACGGAAAGCAACTTCTAGTGGGAATGAACAAATTCACGAACCCAGTTCCTACTAATAATACATGGGATGTTCAAAGAAAGTACTTGGGTTATGATCAACTGATCATTGAAATAGAATTAAACGGAAAATAGATGAGTAAAATTGATTTTAGCAAAGTTTCATTTAAACGTCCTGAAAAAGATACCGCAGGACTAGCCGTTGATTCTTTTGAAACAGCCGAAAATATTACGCTGAAAAGTTTCTATCAAGCGGAAGACTTGAAAAACAGTCAGCACCTGAACTACGTTTCCGGTATTCCACCCTTTTTGCGTGGCCCTTATTCTTCAATGTATGTTATTCGTCCTTGGACAATACGTCAATATGCCGGATTCTCAACCGCTGAAGAATCCAATGCTTTTTACCGTCGAAATCTGGCTGCTGGTCAAAAAGGACTTTCGGTAGCATTTGACTTGGCAACACATCGTGGGTATGATTCCGATCATGAGCGCGTTGTAGGAGATGTCGGAAAAGCAGGTGTTGCAATTGATTCAGTGGTGGATATGAAAATTCTTTTCGACCAGATCCCTTTGGATGAAATGTCTGTTTCGATGACCATGAATGGGGCAGTTATTCCCATAATGGCTTTTTATATTGTAGCAGCAGAAGAACAAGGAGTGAAGCCGGAACAACTTTCGGGAACGATACAGAATGATATTTTGAAAGAATTCATGGTTCGTAATACGTATATCTATCCGCCTGCTCCTTCCATGCGCATCATTTCAGATATTTTTTCTTATACCTCTGAAAAGATGCCGAAATTCAATTCTATTTCCATTTCAGGATACCACATGCAAGAAGCCGGAGCTACGGCTGCCATTGAATTGGCTTATACCCTTGCTGACGGATTGGAGTATTTGAGAGCAGGAATTAATGCAGGAATGCAAATTGATGATTTCGCTCCAAGATTGAGTTTTTTCTGGGCAATCGGGATGAATCATCACATGGAAATTGCTAAAATGCGAGCAGGTCGTCTACTTTGGGCAAAGTTGGTGAAGCAGTTCGAGCCTAAAAATAAGAAATCCATGGCCCTCCGTACCCACTGTCAGACATCCGGCTGGAGTTTAACTGAACAAGATCCATTTAACAATGTTGCCAGAACATGCATTGAAGCGATGGCAGCAGCATTGGGAGGTACGCAATCGCTTCATACCAATGCGCTAGATGAAGCA
>JBFHIN010000291.1:0-3205 GCA_041596415.1 Crocinitomicaceae bacterium
GATCGTAGCAGGTACGATCGCTAAAAAGTTAGGCCCGATCCTTAAACAAGTGTACGAACAAATGGCAGAACCTAAATGGGTGTTGTCTGTTGGTGCATGTGCCTCTTCAGGAGGTATTTTCGATACGTACAGTGTACTTCAAGGAATCGATCGTATTATTCCTGTCGACGTATATGTGCCTGGATGTCCGCCACGACCTGAACAGATCATTGACGGGATCATGCAAATTCACGAATTAGTTAAGAATGAACCTTTACGTCGCCGCTACTCCGATGAGTACAAAGCGATGATGGAAAAATACAATATCGAAGGGCATGAAGATTAATCTGACGAATGAATTGGTAGCTGAAAAATTAAAGGCCCAGTTCGGAGATGCTATACGTACGGTGGAAACACCATACGATCTGTTGACTATAGAGGTGGATCCTCAGCAAGTGTACCCGATCATTGATTGGTTAAAAAAGGATGAAGAGATGGCAATTAATTTCCTGACGAATTTGGGTGGTGTTCACTATCCAAGCGATGCGGGTAGAGAGTTTGCCGTTGTATATCACCTGCACAGTATGTTAAATCAATTCAGATTGAGACTTAAGGCTTTTATTCCATTGGAAACACCCGTGATCGATTCGATCGTGGATATTTATGTTGGAGCCAACTGGATGGAACGTGAAACTTTCGACTTCTACGGAATCGAGTTTAAAGGACATCCTAATTTAACCCGTATCCTGAATGAAGACTCAATGACGTATTTTCCAATGCGTAAAGAATACCATTTGGAAGATGCAACACGTGAGGATAAAGATGACCGCTTCTTTGGAAGATAATTTTGTAGCAGCATGAATTCTGATAATAAAGAAAAAAAATACGTAGAACCTATTGAGCTTTCTGCAAAAGAGGCAATTTCCGGTGAAATATCTACACTTAACTTAGGGCCAACTCACCCTGCTACACATGGAATATTTCAAAATATTCTACAGGTAGACGGGGAGAAAATTTTATCCTCGGTTCAGACAGTTGGATACATTCACCGTTCCTTCGAGAAATTGGCGGAGAGAAGACCTTATAACCAGATCACTCCATTGACCGACAGAATGAACTACTGTTCTTCCCCGATCAATAATATAGGGTGGCACATGACCGTTGAAAAACTGATCGGCGCTGAAATTCCTAAGCGTGTACAATATATGCGCGTAATAATTATGGAGTTGGCGCGCATTGCCGATCACCTGATCTGTAACTCTGTAATTGGGGTGGATGCTGGTGCCTTGACTGGCTTTACCTATGTGTTTCAGCAACGTGAAAAAATCTACGAACTGTATGAAGAAGTTTGTGGTTCTCGTTTAACCACGAATATTGGAAGAATTGGTGGGTTTGAACGTGATTTTTCACCTGAATTTCACAGGAAATTGAAGGAGTTTATGAAGGAATTCCCTAAAGTATTCAATGAGTTTGATAAAATGCTTTTACGTAATCGCATTTTCATGGATCGAACAATTAATGCAGGGCCAATATCCGCTCAACGTGCCTTAGATTATGGATTCGTTGGACCAAACTTGCGCGCAGCAGGAGTAGATTACGATGTACGTATTACTGATCCTTACTGTTCCTATGAAGATTTTGATTTCATTATCCCGGTTGGAACTCAAGGTGATACCTACGATCGTTTTACCGTGCGTCAGGAAGAAGTGCGACAAAGTATGCGAATTATCGAACAGGCTTACAGAAATCTCCCTGAAGGGGATTATAAAGCCGATATTCCTGAATTCTATTTGCCTCCCAAAGAGGATGTTTATAACAAAATGGAGGCCTTGATTTATCACTTTAAGATTGTCATGGGCGAAACACCAATACCGGCAGGTGAAGTGTATCATGCTGTAGAAGGAGGTAATGGTGAGTTAGGATTTTATTTAATAAGTGACGGAGGGCGCACACCATACAGGTTGCAGTTCAGAAGACCATGTTTCATCTATTACCAGGCATATCCTGAGATGATCACCGGACAAACTATTAGTGATGCCGTTCTGACCTTGAGTAGTATGAATGTGATCGCAGGAGAATTAGACGCATAATTATGAGTAGTACACACATTGATTTAAGCAAAAGACACTCAGAAAAACCAGCTTTCAGTCCTGAAAAAATGGCGGAAGTACAGGGGTTGATGAAACAATATCCTGAGGGTAAGGAGAAAAGTGCATTGATACGTATTCTGCATATTGCAGAGGAGGAATTCGGTGGATGGTTGAGCATTGAGACCATGGATTACGTGGCTGAATTGTTGAACATTCAACCCATCGAAGTATACGAGGTGGCAACTTTCTACACAATGTTCAATCTTGAACCAACCGGAAAGTTTGTATTTGAAGTATGTAGAACAGGACCTTGTATGTTAGTTGGTAGTGATCAGATCATTGATTACATCTCACAAAAATTGGATATCAAAGTGGGTGAGACAAGTAAAGATGGCATGTTCACCTTAAAAACTGCAGAATGCTTAGGAGCTTGCGGATATGGGCCAATGTTGCAGTGTGGTAAAAAATACCATGAACATTTAACCAAGGAAAAAGTCGATGAATTGATTGATGCTTACCGTTCGGGAGCATTACCAAAATAATTGAAGGATGGGTAGAAAGTTACTTTTAGAACATGCAGATGTACCGGGAATTGAAACTTTTGAAGTTTACCGGAAACATGGTGGCTACCGATCGGTAGAGAAGGCATTGAAAACAATGTCTCCTGAAAATGTGGTGGAGGAAGTGCAAAAATCAGGTCTTCGCGGACGTGGTGGAGCAGGTTTCCCTACTGGAATGAAATGGTCTTTCTTGGCTAAGCCGGAAGGTGTTCCAAGATACTTGTTGTGTAATGCTGACGAGAGTGAGCCGGGAACATTCAAAGATCGATACTTGATGGAAAAAATTCCCCACCTCTTAGTGGAAGGAATGATCGTTTCAAGCTACGCGCTGGGAGCGAATCTGTCATATATATACATCCGCGGTGAGTACATGTGGATCCTGGAGATCTTGGAAAAAGCAATAGCAGAAGCCTACGATAAAGGATTTTTGGGTAAAAATATCCTTGGATCAGGTTATGACCTGGATTTGAGAGTAGCTCCGGGAGGAGGTGCTTACATCTGTGGTGAGGAAACTGCATTGATCGAATCTTTGGAAGGAAAAAGAGGAAATCCTCGTATCAAACCACCATTCCCGGC
>JBFHIN010000292.1:0-3197 GCA_041596415.1 Crocinitomicaceae bacterium
CAACTTATAACAAGTCATCATATCGGTAAGCTTAAAGCGCGTAAAAACGTTGGTCAATTTTGTTAAGAAACCATTACCCATGATGTGCCAGACAAACTTAGTGTTGCTGTGGTTTTTTTGGAGAAAACGGGAACCGTATATTACCTCACTTCCGCTATGGTCCAATCCTTTTAAAAGCGCATTAATATCCTCAGGATCGAGTTCCAGATCTGCATCTTGAATAACAATGTATTCAGCAGTTGCAAGCTCAATTCCTTTGTGTATGGCCGCTCCTTTACCTTGATTTTCTTTCTGACGATGAATTAACACATCTTGGTTTTTTGAGGCAAATGCTTCTATGATATTACCGGTGTTATCTTTGGATGCATCATCAATAACAACGATTTCCTTTTTTATGTTTCGATACAAATCAAGATGCTTAACTTTTTCGAGTACCTCAAGTATAGTAGCTTCTTCATTATAAGCGGGAATGATAATGGAAAGGGAGGATATGAACTTTTCTGTTTTCAGCACTAAAGAATTTGAGAGTCCAAATATATACTTTAAATTTGGTTGCACCATGAAAACAGAGCTTTAGGAGAAGCCGAAATATGCTGAAAATTAAAATTAACTACACCGCTTGGATCACTTTATTAGGATTACTAGTTGTTTTCTTTTCTACGCATGATCTGAATTCAAAGTATGGGCACCCGATTAACGGAGATGCAAAGGGATATTATGCTTATCTACCAGCACTTTTCATTTATGGAGATGCAGATTATTCATTTATAGAAAAAATAGAGAAGAAATACTATCCGGAAGATGGTTCTCAGTTTAAAGAATTTAGAAACCGTCAAGCAAATGGCCGTTATGTGAATAAAACTTTTCCTGGTTTGAGTTTGCTTTATGCTCCTTTCTTTTTCCTGAGTATGCTTATTGCCTGGATCTTCGGATTTTCTGTTGATGGATATTCAGCACCATTTCAAGTTGGGATAGCAGTTGCGCACTGGGTTTATTTGATGTTGGCCTTTCGATTTTTATTGGCTTTGTTCAGGGAATTTAAGGTAAAAGATCCTACGAGTTTGCTCTTATTTGCAGTAGTACTTTTTGGAACAAACGTATGGTATTATATTGTGTTTGATTTTTCGGTAAGTCATGTTTTTAGTTTTTTCTTGTGCTCGGTTCTTTTGTGGTTGATGAATAAATGGGTACGGACTGAAGAACCAACATTTTTTGGGTGGATTACAGCGGTTATGGCCATTATTGTTATTACGCGTCCAACCAACGCGATCATGATTCTTTTTCTTCCTTTCATTGGACTTGTAAATGGGAAGGATTTGAATGTCCTACTTAAAATTGCCTGGAAGTCGTTGTTAAGAATGAGGTGGTTTATTGTTTTGTCTTTACTAATTCTTGTTATTCCTCTATTGTTGTGGAAATGGCAAAGCGATCTTTGGTTGGTATATTCTTATAACGAGGAAGGTTTCTATTTTAGCTCTCCGCAGTTAACCAATTTTTTATTCTCCTACCAAAAAGGATGGCTGCTTTGGAATCCGATTCTTTTCTTAGGGTTAATTACTGCGGGGGTGTATTGTTATCGCAGGTCGTATAAATCTTTAATTTATTTTTTCATGCCTCTGGTGATCATCGTTTATGTACTATCATCCTGGTGGATCTGGACCTATGGATCAGGAATGGGGCAAAGGGTAATGATCGAGTTTTATCCTTGGATCCTTTTTCCTGTCGCACTCTTGATGAAAGAAGGTAATAGAAATTTATTAGGGTGGGGAATAGCATTTCCTTTTATGCTCTTAAACGTTGCACAGGCCTATCAAATCAATGCAAGCATTCTTAACGGTGGCAATACTACCAGGGATGAGTATTGGAGCGAATTTTTAAATCTTAAAAAGGATCCTCCTCGTGTAGTCATATCTAAAGACTTTGAACTAAGTACAACACAGGGAGTTTTCTTAAATGATGTCGTCGACGAGGATCATGCTTTTTCCAGTACCTTGGAAATGCTCGTGCTTCCTGAAGCAACACGATTAGTGCTAAAGGCCACAATTGTCTCAATGCAAGAACCGGAAAGTATCCAAATTGTCGTGAGTGCAGATGATGGTTCTTTTTACAGGGCTTATTATCCCGGTGAGTTCTTGTCTGAGGAACAAACTACTGTTCATTATGAATTAGAGTTACCAAAGCAACAAGTCATCAAGCGCTATATGTTATATGTGTGGAATGGTGAATCCCAAGCAAAAGCCGAGGTCAAACATCTGCGCATGACAGCCTACAAAATGAAGGAGAATTAATTGTTCAGGAAAATTGCATTTACAAACATGAGGTGTCCCGCCGTCCAAAATCCTCTGAATAAAGGATTGTCTACCATGTAAACTACTTTACCTTGTCCAATTTCGTATTGACCTAGGACCAGCGTATTAGGTTGATTTTTGATAGCTTCCATTCCTGCAAATCCTGCTACAAGTTCTGCTTTATCATCCAAATACATTACGTTTCCGCCGTTCTCCAACCATTCGTATGCATCTGCACTTAATTTTAGTGTAAAATAGTCACTGTCGTAACCAAAAGCCAAAGGATTACTTTGCTCCACTTTACACTTAAAGATCGCCCCAGTAATGATTTTTTTAAGTTCTTCACGCTCTATTTTATCATAAGCAATATGTGCATGTTCATGTCGACTCGCTTCATTCTCTTCTTTCGGCTCGGAAGATTTTGTTTTCAACGCGTAACCGTTTTGGTCGGTAAAATATCCCACGGCGCTACCAAGAGCCAAAAGTTTACCTCCTTTGGCAACCCATTCTCTGATGGTTTCGTGTGTCTCTGCATCATACAGAACAGAAGCCCATCCTTCAGGAACGATCAGGGCCGTATATTTATCCAACTGATTTGCCGAAATAATATTAACATCTATTAGACTTATTGGATAGTTTAGTTTTTCTTCGAAGAAATGCCAAACCTCACCAACATTCAATGAAGACATGCCATCCCCGGTTAATAAAGCTACTCTAGGTGTTTTGACCATTTTTACAGAAGATGAACCGAAATCTTTTCCTGAATCGACCATTCCGCTCATTGTAGGAGTCAACACAATTTGATACTTGTTTGCGATGGCCATCAACGTACTGGCATAATCCACGCTATTATCTCCTCTGGCAATGATTAACGTTCCCGGATTGAACTTCTTGTCCTTTAAGGTAAAC
>JBFHIN010000293.1:0-3190 GCA_041596415.1 Crocinitomicaceae bacterium
TTCGATAAGAGACAAAACCCTGTCAATCAAATTGTCTTCGTCTATCACATTCAACGGTGAAGTTTGTTCAGAATCGATTCTAAGCAATTGTTGATTGTTACCAATAACTCGCGTTTTCACAGTTGTCAATCTAGATTCACTTTCCACAAGCCCGGCAGATGAAATATTGGAATCTTCTACCAACAATTTTAACAACTTACCATTTTTATCATCGCCAATTACAGAACAAATCACAGGATGCGCGCCCATGGCTTCTAAATTAATAGCAACATTTGCCGCTCCACCTAAACGATCCTCCGTATTTTCCAAACTTACTATGGGTACAGGAGCTTCAGGACTTACGCGATTTACACGCCCACGAACATAGGCATCGATCATTACATCTCCAATGACCAAAATGCTCTTACCTTTTAATTGTTCAAATAGCTCCTCGATCATCATTAATTTAATTTTTCAAGCGCAGTGTGAATTCTTTTCATTGCTTCCTCAAGAGTCGCTTCTGAAGCAGCATATGAAATTCGGATACAATTAGGATCCCCAAAAGCTTCTCCTGTTACCAGTGCCACTAATGCTTCTTCCAATAAATATAAGCAAAGGTCATTGGCATCTTTGATTACAGTGTCCTTGTAGCTCTTACCAAAAAAGTAGGAAATTTCGGGAAAAACATAGAAGGCACCATCTGGAACATTGGCCTTAACGCCTTCAATTTTACTTAAAGCTTCTAAAACCAATTGGCGACGATTACGAAATGCGTCGATCATATCATTCAGAACGGCAGGATCAGCTTCCATTGCTGCAATTGCAGCTCTTTGCGTGATGGAACATGTTCCTGACGTAAATTGACCTTGAACTTTAGTACATGCATCAGCAATGGGTTTTGGTGCACCGATATATCCTAAACGCCAACCTGTCATTGCCCATGCTTTTGACACACCATTCACGGTGACCACTTGATTATAGATCTCCGGAAATTGCGCTAAACTTTCGTGTTTTCCTTTGAAATTAATGTGCTCGTAAATCTCATCTGAGATCACAATGATGTTCGGATATTTCTTTAAAACGTTAGCCAATTCCAATAATTCTTCTCTACTGTATACGGATCCCGTTGGATTACATGGCGTTGAAAAAACCATCATCTTAGTTTTCTCTGTGATTGCTGCTTCTAACTGTTCGCCACTAATTTTAAAATCACGCTCGATGCCTGCATTAACAACCACGGGAGTTCCTTCAGCAACTTTAACGATTTCTACGTAGGAAACCCAATATGGAGCCGGAATTATCACTTCATCTCCCGGATCGATAAGACTTAACACTACATTAGCAATGGATTGTTTTGCTCCGGTAGAAACAACAATTTGATCTTTCGTATAAGTAAGACCATTGTCACGTTTGAATTTCGTTGCGATACTTTCTCTCAAATCATCATAACCCTGAACTGGTGTGTACATGGTATAATTCTCCTCCATACCTTTGACTGCTGCATCTTTAATGAATTGCGGCGTAAAGAAATCAGGTTCACCTAAACTCAAGGAAATAATATCTTTTCCTTCTGCTCTTAATTCTCTACTTTTTCGTGACATGGCGATTGTTGCAGACTCTTCCATTGCCTGCAAACGTTCTGAAAGTTGTATCATTTCTTGGAGTAACATAAATTCAACACAAATCTAAACAAAGTTCTATAAAATGCATGGACAAGCCTTTAAATTATACCATTTAAATAAGTAGAGTTTATAAAAGTTATTAAATTAACAAATAACTCAACATCGATTTTATATTTTTGTGGCCTATGAGCAACGATAATTTTATCGACATAAAACGGCTAATAGCCAGTAAAAAACCAGCGTTAGCAAAGTGGTTACCTGGATTTGTTATTAGTTACTTGAAGCGTATTTTACATCAAGATGAGATCAATGATTTTATACGTGAACACAAGGATGAAAAGAATGACGATTTCTGTGTGGCTATCATGGACTACTTTGATATTCAGATAAGTATTCAAAATATCCATAAAATCCCACAAACTGGACCTATCATTATTGCCATGAATCATCCACTAGGGGGAATGGATGCCGTTGCATTTGTTGCCGGAATGAGAAACCATCGAAAAGATCTGAAATTTATCGTAAACGATCTCCTCATGAATTTGGAGAATTTACGAGACCTATTTGTAGGCGTAAATAAACACGGGAAAAATGAAACTTCAATAAGGGAGCAGGTAATGAACGCCTTTGAGCAGGACGATGTTGTGTGCATTTTTCCTGCGGGGCTTGTAAGCAGAAGAGTAAATGGTAAAATTCGTGACCTCGAGTGGAAAAAAACGTTTGTTACTTATTCAAAGAAATTCAATCAACCAATAATTCCAGTTCATATTGATGGTGAACTTTCCAATTACTTTTATGGTTTATCTAATTTTAGGAAATCGATGCGAATTAAGGTAAACTTCGAAATGTTGTATCTTTCCGATGAATTGTTCAAACAACGCGGAAGACATATTAAATTCACTGTTGGTGACCCAATTTATCCGGAATCATTTGATCAGGATAAAAGCGAAAAAGAAATCGCTCAAGAAATAAAAGAAACTCTTTATAAACTAGAAGAAGCAAGATAAAATTAACTTATGGAGGAGATTATTCAACCCATAGATAAAGCCATTTTAAAAAAGGAATTATCACCCGACAGATTTGTCCGAAAAACTAGAAAAGGTGATAATGAAATCTATAGTATTAATTACCACAATGCGCCTAACGTATTAAACGAAATTGGTCGTTTGCGGGAAGTTACCTTCCGATCTGCCGGCGGTGGCACTGGATTATCACTGGATCTGGACGAATACGACACTAGTGAACATTGTTATCATCAACTGATCGTATGGTCACCCGAAGATGAGGAAATCATTGGCGGATATCGTTACATAAAATGTGGTGAAGCAATTGATGATGATGGAACGATTCATTTATCGACCACTCACTATTTTGAATTCACCGAAAATTTTATCCAAAACTACCTTTCTAAAACCATAGAATTGGGAAGAAGCTGGGTACAACCCAATTATCAGCCTTCCATTAATCCGAAAAAAGGATTATATGCATTAGACAACATTTGGGACGGGCTTGGAGCACTAGTAATATTTAATCCCGAAATAGAATACTTTTTTGGAAAGGTAACTATGTACCCAACATACAATGAAGAA
>JBFHIN010000294.1:0-3186 GCA_041596415.1 Crocinitomicaceae bacterium
ATAATTGAAGCAGAAGAAGGCGAAGAATGGGGTTTTCAAGAAGGATGCTTGTCGATTCCGAAAATTAGGGAAGAAGTTTACAGAAAAGAAAAAGTGCATTTATCGTATTACGATGAAAACTGGAATTTCAAGGAGGAGGTTCTCGAAGGTTACGCTGCGCGGATTGTTCAGCACGAATATGATCATATTGAAGGTGTGCTATTTACGGATCATTTGTCGCCACTGAAGAGAAAATTACTGACAAAACGCTTACAAAATATCGCAAAGGGTGATGTTAATGTAGATTATAGAATGAAGTTTCCTACAAATAAAAAAGGTAAATAATGTTAGCTATGAAGATGAAAATAGGATTGATGGGGTTGTTGTTGATGGGCTTGATGGCATCATGTGGTGGTTCAGAACAAGCAGCAAATGAGAAGCCGTCGAAAGAGGAGTTGAAAGGAAGGATCAAAGAGATGGAAGATTCTCTTAGAGGATTGCAAGCGAGTTTGAATGAGATCAAACAGATTCCGAATTTAACGCATCTTGAATTGATCAACCGTTTGGCTGATTACTATCATAATTACCCGGAAGATCCATACGCGGCAGTATGCTTGGATAAGATTCATATGAAATATTCAGGGTTAAATATTCATGTTAAAGCAATTGCTTACGCTGATACCTTATTGACTAAATATCCGGATTATCCGAATCGCGCTATGGTATTAGAAAGTATGGGTAGTGCGTACGATATTTTTGTTCAACCACGCGACACAACTAAAGTGCGACAATATTATAGCTTGTTGTTGAAGGAGAATCCAAAAATGGAAGAAGATAAGCGTGAAGGTATTAAGGATCGATTGAATCATTTGGATATGAACTTCGATCAGTTTATTGACTATAAAATGAAAACCATCAGCTTAAAATAAGGCTGTTAAGATTATGTTAATTCCATTTTTTGGTACTGTTCTTGCTTTATCTTTGTTGTAATTGAAAACAAAAAACCTAATTGATATGAAAAAATTATTTTTATCCTTAATCGTTGCCTTCGTTGCTGCTTTGGCTTTAAATAAAGTAAATGCGCAAATCGAGAATGGCGCTAAGATCGAATTCACAAAAGAAACACATGACTACGGGACTATTAAGTATGGTTCTGACGGTACTTGTACGTTTGAATTTAAAAATACCGGTAACGCACCGTTGATCATTTCTAATGCTAAAGGATCATGTGGATGTACAGTTCCTGAGTGGCCAAAAGAGCCAATTGCTCCAGGAGCAAAAGGAGTGATCAAAGTAAAATATGATACTAAAAGACCTGGTGCAATCAATAAGAGTGTTACCATTACTTCAAATGCGGTGAATGACCCTACAAAGGTGATCCGTATTAAAGGAAATGTTTTACCGGCTCCAGAAGGTGGTGCTCCGGTGAACAATTCGGGTGCGCCGACAAATAACTAAAATGAGGCTATTTTTCGCGATCATACTAATAGCATTGAATTCCGCCCCTGGCTTTTGTCAGGAGGCGGAATTTGCTTTAAAAGAGAGCGTTTATAAGTTCCCAAAAACAAGAGAAGGTGTGCTTTTGGAGCATACTTTTGTCGTAACGAACACAGGTAAATCTCCGCTTATCATCTCTTCCTACGAAGTTGCCTGTCCTTGCACTAAAGTGCAATTACCTCAACGTCCCATTGAGCCCGGTAAGACGGCCGAAATAAAAGTAAGCTTCGATACCGAAGGGAAAACTTACTATCAGGATAGGGTTATCTATTTAAGTACCAATACCAAAAGAAAAACGGAAAAGATCCGTATTAAGGTTTTTGTGGAGCCAAAGCCCTGATCTATAGATGAGTTGTTGATAACATTCTTCTGAATTGAACTCGAGAATTTGTAACTTTAAGCCTCGAAAAAAATCAGCTCATGTATTTAATCTTTGACACAGAAACAACCGGTTTACCGAGAAATTGGAATGCACCAATAACAGATACGGATAACTGGCCAAGAGTTGTACAGATCGCGTGGCAATTACATGACGATATGGGGCGTTTAGTGGAACACAAAGATTTCCTTATTCGTCCTGATGGATTCGATATTCCTTTTGATTCTGAACGTATTCATGGAATTTCTACACAATTAGCAACCGAACAAGGTGAAGATTTACGTCTTGTTATGGACCAATTTAATGAAGCGCTTTCTAAAGCTAAATTCGTAGTCGGTCAAAACCTTGGTTTCGATATCAATGTAATGGGTTGTGAATTTCATCGAATGCAGGTGGATAGCGCCATGGTTGATATGCCGATATTGGATACTTGTACTGAAATAACAGCTGAATTGTGTAAGTTACCCGGAGGTAGAGGAGGGAAATTTAAGTTGCCAACCTTGACCGAGCTACATGAATTTCTTTTTCAACAGCCTTTTGCTGAGGCGCATAACGCAACAGCCGACGTTGAAGCAACAACAAGATGTTTTTTCGAGTTGATTCGTTTGGGTCATTTTCCGCTTTCTCAACTTGAGCAGGAGGAGAAATACATTCATGATTTTCAAGCTTTTAATCCAGGGCCAATTGGTCTGATTGGATTAAAACACCTGAATTTAAAAGAAGAAAGTGCAAAGCTTTTCAAACCGGTTGTAGCAGAGGAAAATTTATCGGTGGATAATAAGGACGAACTGAGAAAACGTCTTGAATCTGTTTCTTTTGCCCATTTGCATAATCACACACAGTTTTCTATCCTACAGTCTACTATAAATGTTGCTTCTTTAGTGGCGAAGACGGCTGAACTGAACTTGCCTGCCGTCGCGCTTACGGACACTGGAAATATGATGGCGGCATTTCATTTTGAAAAAGCGGTAAGTGATTATAACAAGAAGTTAAAACAGGAAAGAGAACGCGCTGCTGAAAACAATGAGCCTTTCAATAAAAATGAAATACTGCCGATCATTGGTTGTGAATTTAATGTTTGCCGAGACTTAACGGATAAATCCTATAAAGACAATGGATATCAGGTTGTTTTTCTGGCCAAAAATAAAAATGGGTATCACAATTTGATCAAGTTGGCATCCATTGCTTACACGCAGGGAATGTATTATGTTCCAAGGATCGATAAGAACGTGATACAACAGTATAAAGAAGATTTGATCGTACTAACAGGTAATTTGTATGGTGAAGTACCTAACATGATCTTGAATCTTGGAGAAAAACAAGCGGAGGAA
>JBFHIN010000295.1:0-3183 GCA_041596415.1 Crocinitomicaceae bacterium
ACTTTGTGCACTTGATTAAAGGAGAATTATGATTATACATCTGAAAAAAAATATTTCGAGCCAAAAAGCTGCTGAATTAGCAGAAATGAATAAAGCTTTTCACATCCATTCGGATGGTACACAAATTTTGATCACTGGATCAGGAGTAAAGGAAGTACCTAGTGGCTTGCAAGAATTTGTAGAAGACTTTTGGGTTTTCGCTAATGATATACAATTAGCTTCCAAGTCCTACAGGTCTGAAAAAAGAGAAGTTACGATTGGTAATACAACAATCGGTGGAAATACCGGAAATACACTTTTGATCAGTGGACCATGCTCGGTTGAATCAGAGGAGCAGATAGTTTCTACAGCAGAATTGTTAGTAGAGCTTGGATTGACTACTCTAAGAGGTGGGTGCTACAAGCCGCGCACTAGTCCTTATTCATTTCAAGGAATGGGTTTGGAAGGATTAAAATTGTTGAAAAAAATGCGTGACACTTATGGCTTGGCAGTAATTACTGAAGCAAGAGATGCAACACATATCGACGAGATCATCGAATACAGTGATGTAATTCAGGTAGGTGCAAAAGCCATGTACGATCAAGGTATTTTAAGAGCTTGTGCCAAAACGAATAAACCGGTACTGATTAAAAGAGGTTTCGGTACGACTTTGCAAGAATTTGTGCAAGCAGCAGAATTCGTTCTTTCTGGAGGAAATGAAAATGTTATTCTGTGTGAAAGAGGAATCCGAACCTTTGAAACAGCAACACGCTTCACACTCGATCTTTGTGGAGTAGCTTGGTTACAGGAATATACTAATCTGCCAATTGTTTTAGATCCTTCGCATGCGATGGGGTATGCATACGGTGTACCGTCGCTGGCAAAAGCGTGTGTTGCAATGGGCATAGATGGACTTTTGATTGAGGCTCATCCAAATCCAAAAGTGGCGAAGTCGGATGCTTCTCAGCAATTGAGTCACGATCAGTTAAAGCAATTATTGAACGAATTGAGACCTGTTGCTCAGAGTGTAGGATATAAAATAGTTTGATCATATGTTATTAGAACAAAATATTAAAGGTCTTTGTCAGAAAAATGGAATTGATTTTCAAGAATTTTTGGAGGACATGGACGTTGAGCACACACACGAATTAACACTTTATGATCTAGAGGCCGTAGCTGAAGAATATGAAGTAGACCTGCAAGCACTTTTGTTTAAACCTATGTTTAAATCGGATTTGATCTCAAAGAAGTTAAGTCAGATAAAATTGATAGTGCTTGATGTCGATGGCGTTTTAACTGACGGTGGCATGTATTTTACCGAAAATGGAGACCAGATCAAAAAGTACAATACCAAAGACGGAATGGCGATCCAATATTTGATTAAAAGAGACTATCAGATCGCATTGATCTCTTCAGGCTTTAAAAGTGAAATGGTCAAAGCTCGAGCTGAAATGTTGGGGATACAACATTGTTATGTGGGAAGAGAAAATAAATTGATGATCTTGAAAGGTATCTGTGAAACCTTAAGTATCGGATTGGAAAATGTCGCTATTCTCGGTGATGATGTTAACGACGCCGAAATAATTGCGGCTTGTGGTTTTTCTGCTTGCCCGGGAGATGCAATACCAGGAATAAAAAGCAAAGTTGATGTTATCTTAACTAAGAAAGGGGGAGAAGGTTGTGTAAGAGAATTCGTAGACAATTTTTTATTTCCTGAACCCATAATTTAAGGAGCTTATTTTCATAAAGAAATTCATCAAAAAACTAACTGAGAGCTATTAGAATGGAAAATATTAAAACTGAAAAGGTGAAAATTGGATTGATCCGCGAAGGTAAAGTGCCACCTGACCACAGAGTGCCATTAACTCCGCAACAGTGTAAAAAGATCAAAACGATCTACTCTAATGTTGAAATCGTTGCCCAAACCAGTCCAATCAGGGCGTTTAAAGACGAAGAATATATCGCACAAGGAATTCCTGTCGTAGATAATTTACATGATTGTGATATCATAATGGGAGTGAAGGAGGTGAAAATTGAGGATCTCATTCCAAATAAGAAATTTCTATTTTTCTCACATACCATTAAGAAACAACCTTATAACCGCGATCTGTTAAGAGCCATTTTAGAAAAAAAGATCCAACTCATCGATTATGAGGTAATTAAAGATGCTTCAAACAAACGATTGATCGGTTTTGGTAGATACGCTGGAATAGTGGGTGCATACAACACATTCAGGTTGTTTGGACTTAAGCATAACCTTTACGAATTAAAGCCGGCACATGAATGTCATGACCGTAAAGAAATGGAAGGTGAGTTACAACATATTATTCTACCTAAACACACAAAGATTGTATTGACAGGTTTCGGGCGCGTAGGACACGGTGCACGTGAGATCGTAGATTTGTTGCCGATCAAAGAGGTTAGTCCGGAGGAATATTTGACAGAGAATTTTGAAGAACCGGTATTCACCCATTTGGAATCGGAAGACTATTACGCTCCAAAGGATGGTAGCGAATTCGTGAAAAGTGATTTCTACAAGAATCCTCAGTCCTACAAAAGTGTTTTTGCGAAGTATTTAAAAACAAGTGATGTTTATATTCCTTGCCATTTTTGGAGCAGTAAGTCTCCTTATATTGTAACCGATGAAGATATACAGTCTGAAGAGAACAGGATTTCTGTGATAGGAGATATTTCTTGTGACATTGCCGGACCAATAGCATCGACGATACGATCAAGTAAAATTGCCGATCCTTTTTATGGTTACAACCCTAATACGAAAGAGGAAGACGATTTTCATAAGGAAGGAGTTATTGCAGTTATGGCAGTAGATAATTTACCTTGTGAATTACCAAAAGACGCATCAGAGGATTTTGGTAATGAAATGATCAAATATGTGCTGCCTGCTTTACTGAAAGAAGATCCGGATAATATCATTGGGAGAGCAAGTGAAACAACTCCGGAAGGTGAATTATCTGAACATTTTAAATATTTACAAGACTACGTCGACGGAAAAGAATAGATGATGGAAAAGGGCAATAAAAAGATAATTCGTGGATGGGTCGCCTATGACTGGGCTAATTCAGTTTATAATCTGGTTATTTCCTCTGCTATCTTTCCGATTTTCTATGAAACAAAAACCAAAGCCGCTTATGCTGAATCAATAGGCGTAAAACCCGATGAGATTGCCGAAGGAACGAATATACC
>JBFHIN010000296.1:0-3171 GCA_041596415.1 Crocinitomicaceae bacterium
TAGGCGACAAAGTTAATCTGGAGTTCGATATTATCGGAAAATATGTTGCCCGTTTATTGAAGCGTTAGATTAACGCCATTTCTTTTCGATCTTCTTGTTGAGTTTTTTACGCAATCGCTTGATCACTGTGTCTCTGTTTGATACATTTCCACACTTGATGATCTCGCTTCCTACACATGCACCATTCCTAAAAAACATGAATTCAAAACTTACCGAGGAAACCTCATCACGGTAAATGGGAAATAAACTTCCGGCGTTCAATGCAGAATTCAAGGTCTCTCTACAAGGCAAAGATTTGAATTTCTTGTCGTATCCGCGTACCGTAACGATCAAATAGGTGTCAATTCCCTTTGCTGTAACCAGACGCTGAACAGAATCTGTGGTTAACAAATCTGGATCACTTCCCAATTTTAACATGTTCAGTGAAGGAACGGCTTTAATACCGTACTGACTGAAAATTTCTGTGACATTGATCTCCAAGGAATAGCGATCTTCAGGTTTATCCATCTGACCAATGATCAAAGCGTTTTTCAATTGAAGGCCTTTGATCTGTGCAAAATTTGTAGTGCTAAGGATCAGGAAGGCTATAAAAAGGATGTGTTTCATTTCAATGTTTACTTAAAAAATTTCAGCAGCAATATTTCTGACTTGCGAAGAATTAGACATAGTGTAATAATGTATGCACGGAACACCTGCCTCTCTTAGTTCCTTAGTTTGTTGTATTCCCCATTCAATACCCACCTGCTCAACTGCTTTGTCATCCTTACATTTCAACAGCTCATGAGATAATTCGTCCGGGAAATCGATCTTGAAGAATTTTGGCAAAAAACTGATATGGTTTAGGGTTTTTATTGGTTTCAATCCGGGAATAATGGGAACATTGATCCCATTTTCTTTACATTTTTCTACGAAATCAAAATATTTCTTATTGTCGAAGAACATTTGGGTAACAATGTACTCAGCGCCTGCCTCCACCTTAGCCTTAAGGTATTGAAGATCCGTAGTCATGTTCATTGCCTCAAAATGCTTTTCAGGATAACCTGCCGCTCCGATACAAAAATCAGTTGGTTCCATTTTAATATCTTCGATCAAATATGCTCCATTATTCATCTGTGTAATTTGATCAATCAACTCTACGGCAAATTTGTGCCCTTCTGGGTGAGGTCTGAAGATGGATTCTGTTTTAATAGAATCACCTCGTAAGGCCAATACATTGTCTATTCCAAGGAATTGTAGATCAATGAGGGCGTTTTCTGTTTCTTCTCTACTAAAACCGCCACAGATCAAATGCGGAATAGCGTCTACATCATATTTATTCATGATCGCTGCACAGATACCTACAGTTCCCGGGCGTTTGCGAATCGATAACTTTTCAAGTAATCCGTTTTCGCGATCCTTATAGACGTATTCTTCTCTGTGATAAGTGACATTAATAAATTTCGGCTTAAACTCCATTAAAGGATCGATCCCATCATAAATAGATTGAATACTTTTTCCTTTCAATGGCGGCAGAATTTCAAAGGAAAATAAAGTGTCTTTCGCCTCTTTTAAATGCTCTGTTACTTTCATTTGTAAATTAATGTGGCACAAAGATATAGTTTCTTTAAAACCTGAGACTAAAGCTGGTTATTGATTTAACTTATTATGGCAATCCGTATGCTTCTAAACTACTTTATTTTTCCAGAAAGAATAATTTCGGCCAATTGAAGATCTACTGGTGATGTGATCTTTATGTTTTCCTCATTTCCCGCAACGGTATATATTTTTGTTCCGTAATGCTCAACAAGTGTCGCGTCGTCAGTGGTGTTAACCGGAATTTCTTTTGAATAGGCATTCTCCAGAACTTCTTTCGTAAAACATTGCGGTGTTTGAACGATGTAGTACTCATTTCGGTCAACGGCTTCTGTACCTCCGCTTTGTTTTTTTCGTAACGATTCTTTGACGGGAAGCACCGGAATGACCGCCTTTTTCGTTATCACTTCATGAAAAATGTTCGAAAGCACCTCTAGGCTTACAAATGGACGAACACCATCATGAATGGCAATATATTCACCCGTACAAAACTTAAGACCGTTTCGTATGGAATCATATCGTTCTTCGCCACCTTCAACAATTTCATGCTGAATCGTAAAATGGTGCTTCGAGAGAAGTTCATTCCATACATCGATCCATTCACCGGGTAATGTTAACACCAATTGTGCCTGTGGTAAACTCGTGTACATGCGTTCTAGGGTATGCATGAGAATAGGCTTGCCCTTGATCAATAAGAACTGTTTAGGAACTTCCGCTCCCATGCGTTTTCCGATTCCTCCGGCTGTAATGAGTATTGAAAATTGCTTCATGTGCTAACAAAAAAGGTTGCCTAATTCAAGACAACCTTTTCTAAATATATACAGTATTTTATTTAATCTGATTTGGGTCTTTAGCCGCTTTATCATTCAATTTGCGCTGAATATTCAACCAATAGAACAATCCAATGAAACCAAGTACAATTAATGAATAGTTAAACTTATCTCCAATCCAATCGAAAAATCCGAATGTCCATTGTAAAAAATCCCCTATTGCGTAAAAAAATGTAGATGAACTCATTGTTTAAATATTTTAATTGAGACAAAGAAAATGATTTTTCTGAAATGTACCTATTTTTTTTTATAAAATGAATAGCTTACCCTATTGTGTAGAAAGCGCTTCCACCGCATTGGTCAATTCAACAAAATCCTCAACTGATAGTCTTTCAGGCCGCAGGGTCAAAAAAGGATGATCAAAATCTTTTCCCGAGATCAATTGTTTGATGGAATTACGGATCGTTTTACGACGTTGATTAAATGACATTTTTACGATCTGAATGAACAGTTTTTCATTGCAATCGAGCTTGGATCTTTCGTTTCTCGTGCAACGAATAACACCTGACTTAACTTTTGGCGGTGGACTAAACACATGCTCATCAACGGTAAAACAATATTCAATATTATAAAATGCCTGAAGCAGTACACTCATTATGCCGTAAGCCTTCGTTCCAGGTTTCTCGGCCACTCTTTCTGCCACTTCTTTCTGAAACATTCCCATTATTTCTGGAATCTGATTGCGATAATCCAAACACTTGAATAAGATCTGTGAGGAAATGTTATAAGGGAAATTTCCTACAACGGCAAAAGGCTCATCACCCATTAA
>JBFHIN010000297.1:0-3164 GCA_041596415.1 Crocinitomicaceae bacterium
AACGGATACAGGAGACTGTATCCGTGTGGATTATCCTGGTGATTACAATGCTTATGCCGGAGGACCAGATTTTTTTAACGCAAAAATCCACTACCAAGGTTTACTTTGGATTGGAAGTGTTGAGATTCATATTAATGCGTCAGATTGGTACGCGCATAAACACCATCAGGATATTCATTATAACAACGTCATTTTGCACGTTGTTTGGAATAATGACAAGAAGATAATTCAGAATGGAAGAATATTACCCACACTCGAAATAAAACATTTTGTTGCAGATGATCACGTTAAAAGATTTAGCACAACTTTTAGACTTAAGCGTCCTTTGCTTTGTGGGTCACAACTTTCTATCGGCACAGGCAGTCACCAATTAAAAAAGATGTTTGAGCTTTCGTTAAAAAAGCGTTTGGAGCGGAAAATTGAAACATTTATGCAATTAGATGCCTCAAAATCTGACTGCGAAATACTTTATTATCTGATGGCAAGGGCTATGGGTACAAATATAAATGCAGAAGCATTTGATGCCTTTGCAGTTTCGAATAATTTACAAAAGATAAACGATCTATTTTATAATTTGGAATTTAAGGCTGAAGTTAATAGTTCGGTTATTTATAATTTCATCCACATCTATGAGAAACTCTGGGAAGAGATTTCTTGGCAAAAAGGAGGGGTTCGTCCTTCTAATTCGTTTGAACAGAGAAAGCGCCAATTTTTATTTGTATTAATCTATATTGATTTTAGTTTTGATTACGATATATTGACTGCAAATGAAATCCTTAGCCGATTTGAAGAAATCACTAAAGAAATGAATTGCATGATTCAAAAAACAGGCTATTGTAATACGGTTTCAGCTTCTTTTGTGAATTTGCTCATTATTAACGCGATTGCACCTTTTTTATACTTTTTAGGAATGCGTCGAAAGGATTCTTTTTTAATAGAAAAATCAAAAGAGCTTTTAAGAAATTGTCCTGCAGAGATCAATCACATCACCAAATTATGGAAAAGTTATTCGGTACATGCAAATAGTGCATTTGAAACTCAAGGGATGCTTGAATTGTACAGAAGTTATTGTGAGCAAAAAAAATGTTTATCTTGCAGCGTTGGAAAATCCTTACTTAGTGCATGAAAAAAATCCAAAAAATTCTGTTTTTCTTTGAAATGCGATCATTCGGAGTGTGCGAGTGGTGGGCTAAAAAGTTAGGCATTGATTCCTCAAGAGTTAGGTTGGGATTTATTTACACATCTTTTGTTACATTGGGGTCTCCTTTGATATTGTACGTGGCTATGGCATGGATTCTTGAGCACAAGCATTATTTCAAACTGAAACGTAAACCTAAAACTTCTATTTGGGAATTGTAATATGTTATTAACACAGAATTTTTTCTCGAGGATATATTATTTTCTAGCATTATTGATTTTAGTAATAGCTGGGGGAACCTGTGGATTCAAACTCGTTGAAGGTTGGTCTTGGACTGATTCATTCTATATGACCATCATTACAATATCAACCGTTGGCTTCGGTGAAGTTCACAATTTGTCCTTTTACGGAAAAATATTTACCTCAATATTAATAATTTCGAGTTTTGGAACTTTTGGTTTTGCCATAACTTCCATAACAACTTACGTTGTAGGTGGCGACTATCGCCTATATTTAAATGAGTACAAAACGAACAAAGCAATAAAAAAAATGGAGAAACATGTTATTATTTGTGGATTAGGTCGCGTGGGTAGGCAGGTTGCAGAAGATCTCATCGCACGAAAAATGCCTATTGTCATTATCGAGAATAATCCTCAGGTAATAAATGATTTCAAGGACAGGGAGGGATATGTAATCATTGACGGTGATGCGACACAAGATGAAAAATTACTTCAAGCCAGAATACATGAGTCACGTGGAATAATAACTTGTATGCCTAAAGATGCAGACAACCTATACGTGGTACTCGCATCTCGAGAAATGAGTAAGGAAATAACGATCATAACTCGCGCATCAACAACTCAAGCCGTTTCTAAATTAAAGATTGCAGGCGCAAATAATGTCATTACTCCAGATGCTGTGGGTGGTTCTCATATGGCAACACTTATTTCTAATCCAGATGTAATGGAATTCTTGGATATCATTCGCATTCAAGGATCTCAAGGTCCCAACATTGAATCAATATCGTTTAATGAATTACCAGAAGCCTTTCAAAATAAAACGATTGGTCAGCTTTCAGGAAATAAAGTTACGGGTGTAACCATCATCGGTTTTAAATCTCCCGATGGGCAATATATAATTAATCCTGATGATAATATAGAGGTTGAAGCTAATTCGAAACTGTTTGTCTTGGGTAATCCAGATCAGATCAGATCATTTGTGGAAACATACGGACTGGAGCATTAATTTTAACATGAGAATATTAATTACGGGAAGCAACGGATTGTTGGGGCAAAAAATCGTTAAACAGTGTCTGGAAAAAAATTATATTTTTCTTGCTACATCAAAAGGCGAAAATAGAGTTACATCTTTGCCAAATGAGCATTATGTTTCAATGGATATTTGTAATTCTATAGAAATTCAACATGCTATCGATAGTTTCAAGCCAACACATGTTATTCATACAGCAGCAATAACAAATGTAGATTATTGCGAACAGCACGAGGAAGAGTGTACTGATGTGAATGTTAAAGCAGTTGAACTTCTTTTTTCAATTTGTCAACGTAAAAACATTCATTTTCAATTGCTTTCAACCGATTTTGTTTTTGATGGTTCTAAGGGTAATTATTCAGAAGATGATCAAGTGGGGCCATTAAGTGTTTACGCCAAATCAAAAGTGGATGCAGAAAACATCCTACTCTCTTCAACGTATTTAAACTGGTCTATTTTAAGAACGATCATTGTTTATGGAGACGGAGAAAATTTATCACGATCTAACATAGTCTTATGGGCTAAAGACGCTCTTATAAAGGGTGATGAGTTGACAATTGTTGATGATCAGTTTAGGGCTCCAACATGGGCTGATGATTTGGCTTGGGCTTGTTTGCGAGTTTGTGAATTGAATAAAAAAGGTATTTACCATATTTGTGGACCGGAAACAATGTCTATCTATGATCTTGTTATTCGAATTGGAAAATATTTTGACTTGAATACGGATAAAATTGACCCCATTAAAAGCGATACGCTA
>JBFHIN010000298.1:0-3164 GCA_041596415.1 Crocinitomicaceae bacterium
ACTGAATACATTGAATATTGATCTTCAAGAGGAGATCAGCGTCGAAGAATTGCTTCGCCATCAGAATATTGCTGAAAAGGGAATCGCTGTCGCTATCAATGAAGAAATTTTATTCAGGGATTCCTGGGCTACAACGCGCTTGAAAGATCAGGATGATATTCTAATAATTCAAGCAACACAAGGAGGTTAAAAAATAGTAATCAAAATACATGAAAAAGAAAGACACTGCACCAACGCAGAACGGAATCACAAGAAATCCGTTCCCTAACTCTACAAAGATCTATGTTCCGGGGAAAATACATCCGGACATTAAGGTTGCGATGCGAGAGATCAAATTATCTGACACAACGGATTCGTTAACGGGTAAAAAAATCCCCAATGAGTCGGTAACGGTGTACGATACATCAGGTCCATACACGGATCCGAATAAGGAGATCGATGTAACTAAAGGAATTGAACGAATCCGTGAAAAATGGATCATGGATCGTGGCGACGTGGAGGTATTGAACGATTTTTCATCCTCATATTGTAAAGAGCGCCTTAACAATAAAGAATTGGATCATCTAAGGTTTTCTCACTTACGTAAACCGATGCGTGCAAAAGCGGGGAAAAATGTTTCGCAGATGTATTATGCAAAACAGGGAATTATTACGCCTGAAATGGAGTATGTAGCAATTCGTGAAAATCAGCGCATAGACGAAATGCAACGTTTGGCGGCTCAGCATGGTGGACAAGATTTCGGTGCGAGTATCCCCAACAAGATCACTCCTGAATTCGTTCGCGATGAAATAGCTCGTGGTAGAGCCGTTTTACCCAGCAACATAAATCACCCGGAAAGTGAACCCATGATCATTGGTCGTAACTTTTTGGTGAAGATCAATGCGAATATTGGTAATTCCGCTACTACCTCTTCGATAGAGGAAGAAGTAGAAAAAGCAGTTTGGGCTTGTCGTTGGGGAGCAGATAACATCATGGATCTTTCAACGGGTAAGAACATTCACGAGACCAGAGAATGGATCGTGCGCAACTCGCCGGTGCCGATTGGTACAGTACCGATTTATCAAGCACTTGAGAAAGTAAATGGCAAGGCTGAGGATCTAACTTGGGAGATTTATCGAGATACCTTGATCGAACAAGCTGAGCAAGGAGTGGATTATTTTACTATTCACGCGGGAGTTCGCTTGCGTTACATTCCAATGACAGCCAAACGAGTAACAGGAATTGTATCTCGTGGTGGATCGATCATGGCAAAATGGTGTCTGGCACATCACAAGGAAAGTTTCCTTTACACGCATTTCGAGGAGATCTGTGAGATCATGAAAGCGTACGACGTTGCCTTTTCATTGGGGGATGGTTTGCGTCCGGGATCAATTGCTGATGCCAACGATGAAGCGCAGTTCGCTGAGTTGGAAACATTGGGTGAATTGACAAAAATTGCCTGGAAACATGATGTTCAGACATTTATTGAAGGTCCGGGTCACGTACCGATGCATTTGATAAAAGCCAATATGGACAAACAATTGGAAGCTTGTGGAGAAGCACCTTTTTATACCCTAGGACCCTTAACAACAGATATCGCTCCAGGATATGATCACATTACTTCAGCTATCGGAGCTGCTATGATCGGTTGGTACGGAACAGCAATGTTGTGTTATGTAACACCAAAAGAACATTTGGGATTACCCAACAAGCAAGACGTTAGAACAGGTGTTGTAACGTATAAATTGGCGGCGCATGCGGCAGATCTTGCCAAAGGACATCCGGGAGCACAACACAGAGACGACGCTTTGAGTAAGGCCCGATTTGAATTCCGTTGGGAAGACCAATTTAATCTAGCATTGGATCCTGAATTGGCTCGTGAATATCACGATGAAACACTTCCTGCTGAAGGTGCAAAAATTGCACATTTCTGTTCTATGTGCGGCCCAAAATTCTGCTCAATGAAGATCTCGCAGGAGGTACGTGATTTCGCTGCCGAAAATTCGATTGAGGATGATCAGGTGATCGCCAAGGGAATGGAAGAGAAATCGAAAGAATTTGTGGATAAAGGAAGTGAGGTTTATTTATAAATGAACATATGCTGGTTGTCTTTAGTGCAGAAGAATTCCTAAATAATGAGGGTCATACACTCAACCTTCTTTTCGAAGAGGGCATGGAAAACCTGCACTTAAGAAAACCAAATTGTGAACCTAAGGACTTGGGCAATTTGCTAGAGAAGATTAAGCCTGAATTTCATTCTCGCATTGTTCTTCATCAGCACCATGATTTACAGAACCACTTTCGCGTGAAAGGACTTCATTTTAAGGAGCTGGACCGAAGAAATAGTATGAATGAAATAAAAATGAACATGGCCAACGGGACCTACAAGAATTTATCCTTGAGCACATCCTTTCACAATTGTGAGGATCTGTATTTAGATAGTACACCGTGGCATTATCAATTTTTAAGTCCTGTCTTTGATTCGATTTCCAAGGAACAATATACCGGACAAAAATATGCCGTCGACAGTGGTAACAAAACCATTCTTGGTCTTGGAGGAGTACATGCCGGAAATATGAACGAAATTAAATCCCTGGGTTATTGTGGTGCAGCTGTTTTGGGAGCCGTGTGGAATACCCAAGAACCGCTTAAAGCCTTTCGAGGAATTTATGAAGCTTATAAAGTGTCTTTCTCATGATCAAGCGACCTTACATATTGACTATTGCAGGTTTCGACCCTTCAGGTGGTGCTGGATTATTGGCGGACATCAAAACTTTTGAAGCACTGAAGTGTGTTGGTTTGTCCGTAATCTCAGCAAATACAATTCAGAACGACGTTGAAGTGAAAAATTGCTATTGGACACCAGTGGAGATCATGAAAGAACAAATTGATTGTCTTTTCGATCGGTTTGAAATCGATTTTGTAAAAATCGGGATCATCGAAAATTGGATTGTTCTAGGTGAAATTTTAGATCATCTAAAAAAGAAAAATGAAAAGATCAAAGTTGTCTTAGACCCCGTGATCAGATCGAGCTCTTCCTTTGAATTTCATGCAGCCGAAGGATTACAGGGACAATTGGATAAGTTATTCTTGATTACGCCTAACAGACTGGAAATGGAAGCCATAGGCTTGACAAAAGAAACGATTTTACAAACCACGCATCTGTATCTTACGGGAGGTCATAA
>JBFHIN010000299.1:0-3151 GCA_041596415.1 Crocinitomicaceae bacterium
AGTAGTTGTTCAATAAGCGCCTCCTTTTCCAATAGCTCTCTATCTAATTCAGACAATTGATTTTTCTCCTGTAGGCTGTTTTGCATTTTCTCTTGTAAATCTTTGAGTGCCTTTTCTATTGATTTCTGTTCCTCCTTAAGCTGATTGACTTGATTCATTTTGTTCCAATCACTCTTATTATTTGAAACATTTTCTTTTTTCAACTTCTTCACCTTATCCTGAAAATTCAAAGCTTTATCCAAGACGTTTTGTAGCTGATTATTGATCTCCTTATTATCTTCATCTCGCTTTTCGTTCAACTCTTCCAATGAAGGTAATTTATAGGTATAAACTTGAGATCTTGTTGATTTAGCACCATTTACACCATCGTTATCTGTAACCACAAAATAGTATTCTACACGATCTTTCAACTTTAATTTTTCTCGCCTAAAATCAACTGCAAAATCGAACTTTTGTTCGGTTCCCTTTACGCCAGTTACAGATAATTTATTGGTTCTTGAACCACCATCTTCACTTATAATTTTATAAACAAATGATAGGCCCGTTAAACCGTAATCATCATGCACAAGACCGTTGAAAAAGCGTAAACCTTCTGAAACACTATCTGTATCCTCAACGACCTGTATTGTTGGATAAGCATCTTTAACTACGTTTACAGAAAAGGGAATGGTGTCTATTCTTTTGCTAAATTTATTCTTCAACAACACACCACCTAAACTTGTAGTTGTTAGTTTTTTAGTAACCTTAAAACCATCCTGCAAAAAAGACTCTTTCTTACCGTTCCAAACAAAGCTTACATATTCCGTATTCTTGGTTACACCACTCCATGTAACAACGGTTCCTTCCGGAACAGAAATATCTCCAGCATTTGTTACCTTTTCATTCTGTTTCCCTATATACTTAGGATATACTAAATCACATTCAAATTTTCCTATTGCCGCTTTTCCGAAAACCTCTAATTTATATCTCTTACTTTCAAAATCATTGGCCACAAAATGAAAAGAACCCGATTGAGATGGTTTTTTGATAAGTCCTTCAAATCTAGTTTTTCCTATTTTATTCATTAAAAATTTCCCGTTCTCACTAATAAGATAAACCTGATCAGGTAATTCTTTACCTGTTAAATTTAGCGTTAATGGCAAATCATTGCCTTCCTCAAGAATGTAATTTTCCTTATCCATATTAAAAGCAAAAGGTGCCTCTAAAACAAACTCCTTATTATAATTCAACACTCTTTCGGTACCTTGCACATACATACCCGGTACGATGATCGCAAGAACAATAAAAAACAATACAACAGGTATTACATACTTCAAATATTTCCTATTCTCTGAAATATCGACTGCTTGCGTGAATGGTATGACTTTCAACGTATTGGAGCGTTGTTGAATACTCGCCTTTAATAGTTCCACATTACCTACTTGTTGACTTAAATCCGACTCCAATTGCAACATATTCTTTAATCGATCAGATACTCCCGGAAAAAATGATCCAATGATATCAGCAGCTTGATAACGATCTATTCTTTTACCAAAAGCGAATAAACGAGAAAGAGGAATAAATATAAAACGTACAAGTACGAACAGGTTCAAGGCGCAAAACACAAATAATAATGTTGCTCTAGAAAGGGAGCCAAATCTACCCATATACTCCAAAAAGGTAGTAAACATAAAGCTCACCAAAAATATAATTACGAATAGTAAAGCTCCTCGAACCATTTGGTTCTTGTAATACTTCCTTATAAACGCATCTATTTGTTCTAAAACATCACTAAAAGCACTCATCTCTAATTTTATAAATTGGCTTAACTTACTAAGTTAAAACATATGCATTAAAAACACTAACTATAATGTAGAGAACGAAAGAAACTAAACCAACGTATAACATTTGTCCATGAAAAAAGTCGAACCAAATGTGTTTAAACTGCTTATCTTTGCCAAAAAAGAAGAAAAAACATGTCTACATCATCCGTTCGAGTTCGATTTGCACCATCACCTACAGGTCCATTACATATGGGCGGTGTTAGAACCGCATTGTATAATTATTTATTCGCTAAAAAGAATAACGGAACTTTTATCATACGCATTGAAGATACAGATCAAACCCGTTTCGTTGAAGGAGCACAGGATTATATCATGGATGCACTGGCATGGTGTGGTATCACACCTGATGAAGGGCCTGGAATAGGCGGAGAATTTGGACCTTACGTGCAATCCGAAAGAAAACACTTATACGCTCCATTTGCTGAACAACTCGTAAAAGAAGATAAGGCATATTATGCTTTTGACACGGCAGAGGAACTAGACCTTATGCGCGAAAAAGCGAAGCAAATGGGTATGCCTAACTGGCAATATAACCATATCACACGCACTTCGTTAAAAAATTCATTAACACTACCTCAAGACCAAGTAGATGAAATGATCAAAAATGGTACACCCTACGTGATTCGTATGAAAATGCCACGTAACAGAGATGTTCGTTTTCATGATATCATTCGTGGTTGGGTCGTAGTGAACACAAATAATCTGGACGACAAAGTATTATTTAAAAGTGATGGTATGCCTACTTATCACTTAGCCAATATTGTGGATGATCATTTAATGCAAATTACCCATGTGATCAGGGGAGAGGAGTGGCTACCTTCTGCTCCTTTACACGTATTGTTATATGAAGCGTTAGGATGGGATGCTCCTGAATTTGCACATTTACCACTTCTATTGCGTCCTGATGGTAATGGAAAGTTATCAAAACGTGATGGTGACAGACTTGGATTTCCTGTTTTTCCAACCGATTGGGTTACCAGTGAAGGAGAACTTTATTCGGGCTATAGAGAAAAAGGGTATTTTCCGGGAGCCTTTATTAATATGCTAGCTTTTCTAGGATGGAATCCTGGCACTACACAAGAAATTTTCTCCTTACAAGAATTAATTGATGCCTTTTCTTTAGACAGAGTGGCTAAAGCAGGTGCAAAATTCGACCCAGACAAAACAAGATGGTTTCAGCAACAGTATTTGAGAGCTACAGCCAATGAAGATCTTGCTGATCTACTTTCACAACAATTCGAGATTAATCTATCGAAAGATAAATTGGTAAAGATTTGTGAACTCATGAAAGAGCGTGCAACTTTCATTCAAGATATTTTAACAGAAGG